>DATGUH010000033.1:0-12289 GCA_035301445.1 Pseudogracilibacillus sp.
TTTTCATTATGTCCTTGCTTTTAGTTTAAATACATCTTCTGTTATTTTATTAATCGTTTAATTAGTACGTTCGAACAGGAAGAATTAATTGTAAAATATGTTCATCATTTGGTGCAGTTATGATGAAAGGGCGCATTGCACCAGTGAATGCTATTTCAACCTTTTCACTGTCAATCGTTTTTAATGTATCTAATAAATACTTTGAGCTAAATGAAATTTTTAATGGTTCACCCTCTACAGCTATCGCAGAGAAACTTTCTTGTACATTACCTACCTCTGGTGAATTACCAGTAATTTCAATGACATGATCATCTAATATTTCTAATTTGATGACATTATTTTGATCGCGATTAGATAAAAGTGCAGCTCTTTCAATGGTTTGGATCATTTGTTTCGTATATATTTGAATATTTGTTTCACTTTCAGATGGTATAAGTCTAGTTGTATCTGGGTAATTTCCACTTAATAATCTAGAAAGAAAATAAGTGTCTTCTGTATAAAATAAAACTTGGTTTTTCAAAATAGCTATACGAATAAATTCATCATTTTGATCCATCATTTTATTTAACTCTTGTAAGCTTTTTCCTGGTATAACAATCTCTGTTTCTTCAAAATCGTGAAGATTTGTTTTTATAGATCGAAGTGCTAAGCGATGACTGTCTGTCGCTGTAAAAGTAATCGTTTCAGAATCTATTTTCACGTGAACTCCTGTTAAAATTGGTCTTGTCTCCATTTGTGAAACTGCAAAAACCGTTTGTCTAATAAGTGCCTTTAATTCTTTAACTGGTAAATTAATATGATCATCATGTTGGTGAATTTCTACTTGAGGATATTCACTCGTACTTTGACCATAAAGGGTAAATAATGCTTTTCCTGATTTAATCGTTGTCTTATATTGTTCATCTACTGTAATGTGTACTTGATCTTCGGGTAACTTTTTGATAATTTCAGGAAAATGGGGGACAGGGAGTACGATAGACCCTGGTGTAATATCAGTAATAATTGTTTCTTTTATTACTTGGCCCTCATCGTTTGTTCCAACATTTTTTTCAACATGAATATGGGATTGAATAGTGATATCGGAATCACTTCCTGTTAGTACAACACCATTTGTTGTAACGTCCATTTTCATTCCAGTTAAAATTGGTATAGCTGTTCTAGATGAGATTGCAGCAGATACTTTTTGAATACTTTCTAAAAGATCTTTCTTTTGTATTGTTAATTGCATAAATTTTTCCCTCGATTCATATATATTTATATTATTTAATAATACAGTAATAGTAATAAGGCCTGTGGATATGTTGATAAGTTTGTTTATGACTCAGAATGTCGGAATTTGTCGATGTTATTAACATGTAGATAATTTTATCTTTTTTAAAGACTTATCTACAGTTTAATATTTTTCTTTATTTCCTCCTGATAGGTAGTAATTTCATTTTCTAGAACAGTGTCTTTTGCCATTTCCTCAGATACTTTTTTATGACCATGAATAACTGTTGTATGATCACGTCCACCAAACTCTTCACCAATTTTAGGTAAGGATAAATCCGTTAGTTCACGGGATAGATACATTGCAATTTGACGTGGAAAAGCAATAGATTTAGTTCGTTTTTTAGAAAGAATTTCATCTACTGTTACATTATACTTATCTGCAATCAACTTTTGAATTCCTTTGACGGTTATTTTCTTAGGTCTATTATTTGGAATAATATCTTTTAATGCTTCAGTTGCCAGGTTAACATTAATATCTTTGTTAACTAAGGAAGAATAGGCTGTAACCCTTATTAAAGCACCTTCTAATTCTCTAATGTTTGTATCAATTTGATTAGCTATATAAAGCATAACATCATTGGAGATATCATCCATACCTTCAGCTTTTGCTTTTTTAGTTAATATCGCAATTCTTGTTTCTAAATCTGGTGGAGAAATGTCTGTTATTAATCCCCATTCAAATCTTGAACGCAGTCTTTCTTCAAGGGTAGGTATTTCCCTTGGTGGCCTATCACTAGATATAATAATTTGCTTATTTTCTTCATGTAACGTGTTAAATGTATGGAAAAATTCCTCTTGTGTTTGTTCTTTTCCTGCTAGAAATTGAATATCATCTACAAGAAGAATATCTACATTTCTATATTTATTGCGGAAATAGTCTGCTTTATTATCCATAATGGAATTAATAAATTCATTCGTAAATTTCTCAGAAGATAAATAAATAACATTCAAATCAGGATGATACTCGTTCACAAAATGGGCAATTGCGTGCATTAAGTGTGTTTTTCCAAGTCCAACCCCACCGTATATAAATAATGGATTATAAGATTTTGCTGGTGCTTCAGCCACTGCTAGACAAGCAGCATGAGCAAATCTATTAGCAGCACCTACTACAAAAGAATCAAATGTATATTTTGGATTTAACATGTTTCTTGTTGTTTTAGGTGTTGATGTTTGGGGTGCTTTTTCACTTTTTTCATTATCTAATGGATCACTTTCTTCTTCTTCTGATTGAAATCTTACCTCTAATTCCGATCCGGTCATTTCGTATAATAAAGCATTGACAATCTCAGTGTACCTTTTAACAAGCCAATTCTTAATAAAGTCATTTTCAACACTAATTGTCAGGATATCATTGCTAAAGTCTTTAACGTATGTATTGCTAAGCCAAGTGTCATAGCTGGGCTTGCTCATTTTTGATTCTAGTTCAGATAATATATAATTCCATAAATCATCGATATTTTCCAACTTGTACACCTCTTTTGGCAGGTAATTTAAGATTAAAAATCCTTTCGCTAATTCCCTA
Source organism: Pseudogracilibacillus sp. (assembly GCA_035301445.1). Classification (GTDB taxonomy): domain Bacteria; phylum Bacillota; class Bacilli; order Bacillales; family Amphibacillaceae; genus Pseudogracilibacillus. Next base: position 2,798 of record DATGUH010000033.1, read on the forward strand.
TTTAGTATAGTGGAAAGAAGGAAAGGTATGAATAATATATGTGATTATTAATGAATAGCTCCTTTAGCTGCTAAATGATTACACCATACTGAAAAAAATTTTTAATTTTAAAAATGCGATATAGATTTAATAATGACGAAAAGCAAGTTAAATTAGTGGGTGTTTATCCACAATGTATATAACTTATAAACAGTTACGGTAAAATGTAAACAGCTTATCCCCAACCTTGGGGATAAATAAAACTAGTAATCATTTATCCACAAGAGAAAGCATTATAAGAATATCAAAAATTGTATTGATTTGCAATGGTTTTTACCTTATTGTAAAGATATTCATCCCTATGTGTATAAAATTTATCAACAACTGTTATTTTTGTGGTTTTCTTGTCGATAATAGTAAAAAATAATAGAAATAACTTATGCACATGTGAATGGAATGTTTAAAAATTAAAAGAGGTATTGTGGATAAATATTTATCATCTGAATTACTCGATTAAAATTTAAAACAACTCGTTGTCGAAAGATGAATCTGGAAAAACGAGTTGAGTCTTTTAAAAAAGATTGAATTTATATGAAGGATCATATTATTTGAAAAATGTAGTAAATGATTAAGCAATAATTGATTCATTTAGATTACCAGCTACATTTGTTTTATTTTTTGCTAAAAGAAGGATATGACGAAGTATAAGATTAATATATAAAATAAGTTGATTGTTGACTATTAATAATGGATTGCGTATAATTAGCAAGGAAGTTTTATTGGTCATGGAATCAGCAAATCTTGCTATAGATATCAAGATGTTATTAACCTTATTATAGGAGGTGGAAAGAATGAAAAGAACATTTCAACCAAATACCCGTAAACGTAAAAAAGTACACGGATTCCGTACACGAATGAGCACAAAAAATGGTCGTAGAGTATTGGCTAGCCGTCGCAGAAAAGGAAGAAAAGTACTATCTGCTTAAGACCACTGCATACAAACAGTGGTTTTTTTAACTTTATATAAATGAATAATGAATGTAGTGTAGGCTAGTCAAAAAGCTTTATGACTGATTTTGCTCACTAGTCAGGTGATGGAATGAAAAAGAAATATCGTGTAAAAGAAAATAGTGAATTTCAAAAGATATTGCGGACTGGTAAATCCTTTGCAAATCGTGAATTAGTCATATACTATAAAGAAAAAAGACCTCAACACCATTTCCGTTTCGGTGTTTCCGTTGGTAAAAAAATTGGTAATGCAGTAACACGAAATAAAATTAAACGACATATAAGAGAAGCTTTTAAAGAAATGCAACATGATATAAAATCGGATATAGATATGATTATTATTGCAAGAAAACCGACTGTACAAATGAACACTTCTCAAATTAAAAAAAGTTTATCACATTTACTTAGAAAACAATGTTTGTTCAAATAAAAGAACGATTTGTTATTGTTAGGAGGAAAATAGTTGCTGAAAAGAATTTTTCCGATTTCCTCACTCCTGGTTTTGGTCGTCCTATTAGCTGGATGCAGAGATATTAATTCACCTATTGATGCAGAGAGCACAGGAATTTGGAATCAATATTTTGTCTATCCAATGTCTCAATTTATTCAATTCTTTGCAGACCTGCTCAGTTCATATGGACTGGCTATTATTGTAGTGACGATTATTATTCGTACAATCTTATTACCACTGAATATAAAACAATTGAAAAGCTCAAAAGCAATGCAGGATATTCAGCCGCAGATTAAAGAATTGCAAAAGAAATATAGTTCTAAAGATGCTAATACACAACAGAAATTACAGCAAGAGACAATGGCATTATTCCAAAAAAATGGTGTAAACCCACTTGCTGGTTGTTTACCGATATTCGTACAAATGCCAATATTAATAGCGATTTACCATGCTATCATGCGTACAGAAGCAATTGAAGGACATACATTCCTTTGGTTTGCTCTGGATTCACCGGATTATATACTGCCACTTATTGCTGGTGCAGCAACTTTTGCTCAGCAGAAGTTAATGATGGCTGGAAGTGCATCAGCGCAGAATCCACAAATGGTTGCTATGCTTTATTTAATGCCGATTATGATTACTGTGTTTGCGTTTTTCTTCCCATCTGCACTAGCTTTGTATTGGGTAGTCGGGAACTGTTTCATGGTTGCACAAACAATCTTTATTAGAAAACCAATGATGAAAGATGCTAATACTGGAGGCGACAAAAAGTGAGAGAAATAACTGCCAGCGGCCAAACAATTGAAGAAGCAGTTGAATCAGCTTTAAAGCAGTTAGAATTAACAGAAGATCAAGTAGAAACAGAAGTTATTGATGAAGGGAAAAAAGGTTTTCTTGGAATTTTTGGATCTGCTCTCGCTGTCGTAAAAGTGAAAGAAAAGCAGGACGTCATAGAAGATACGGCAAATTATTTAGTAGAAGTTACAAAAAATATGGGTGTCGATGTAACTGTTGAGGTAATTAGTGAAGAAAAGCATATTACTTATGATTTAAAAGGCGACAAAATTGGCTTATTAATCGGTAAAAGAGGTAGAACGCTTAATGCCTTACAGTATTTAACGAATCTTGTGTTGAATAGGAACGGGAGCAAATATTATTCTGTAACAGTTGATGCAGAGGGGTATCGCGCTCGCCGAAAAGAAACATTGGAAGAGTTAGCATATAAAATGAAAGATAAGGCTTTACGAATAAATGGTAAAGTGGCATTAGAACCAATGCCTGCCTATGAAAGAAAAATTATTCATAGCGTTTTACAAAATGAATCTAATATTTCCACTTATTCTGATGGGAAAGAGCCTCATAGACATATTGTCATTCAACCGGAAGTTTAGTAAATGTTAGATTGAATGTTTTATCGACTGATAAAGTATATTTAATAGAATAAAAATCTCAAGCGTTTAAAATGACGCTTGAGATTTTTTTATTCTTTGTCATAGATTAGATAGTGTCGTTGAAAAGTAAACCATCATCTTTGTTTAATTCGATAATTTTCAGACGTTGTTTTTGTTTGATGAAAATACTTTTATATTGTTTACGATCATTATCATCTGCAAAAAGGATAATTCGTTTGTTATCATTGTCTGTTTCTATTTCCGGTGTCAAACTGTTAAGATCTTCTATATTTGCTTGAAGTTCTTTAGTCTCTTCAAAATCAGCAAGTTTATCAGGGACATCGTTACCGTCATTATTGTTGTTATTATCATCTGATACGTTTTCCGAATTATTGTCTGATTCATCATTTTCATCATTTGTAGCAACATTATTATTATCTGTTGATTGTTCTACCTCTGCATTTTGATTATTGTTATCTGTTGAATTTGCTACGTTGTTATTATTTTCTCCACTTGAACATGCAGTTAAACTAAGTAAAAATAATGCACTGAATAAAACTACAACCAATTTTCTCATATACTTTTCCTCCTCTTAAAAAACTCCATAGTTATTTATACTACAAATTTGCTTTAATTTCCAATTGTAAGTCTTGTAATTTTCTACTTTTCCATTTTAATTCTTGAAAATGTTAATATATCTGAGTCAATTTTATAATTGGGTTTATTGATTAAAAACCCGAACGTTTAATAAATAAATTTCGTAAACATTCGTGTTTTGGGATCTAACTCGAATGGCTGTAACGTAAGGCGGCGACTCCTGGTCGGCTAAGTTCGGTCACGTCAATCACCAACTTCGACACTAGAACGCGTCCTGTTCGTCGCGGGAACAAACAGCACGTGTCCGAAGACCCCACAGTGAGCTAACTAAATGACCACCGGCTAAAATCGCCCTTTGCGGGCAACGCCGGCGTACCCCTTGCCGGGGCAAGGAGGCTGAGGCCGTGCCCGCGGCAAAGTAGACACTGTGAAAGTGTTCTTCTTGAACAGATGTCGCCCCCTTAGCTGTTATGAAGTTAAAGCGTCCGCCTGCAGTGAAAGCCATTCTCAAGCCAAGCAAATATATTCGGATTTTACATCTTGTTATTGACTTATGAAACAGACTTGACTTTTTAACAGAGTGATAGAAATGGAGAATCGTTATGCAGCCAATTAAAACAAAGAAAATTTATGAAGAAATAACCGATCATATTATTAATCGTGTAAAACAAGGAGAACTAGTATCTGGAGATAGACTGGAGTCAGTTGAAAAATTAGCTGAAGCGTTTGATGTATCACGATCAGCTGTACGTGAAGCCTTAAGTGGTTTAAGAGCAATGGGTCTTGTTGAAATGCGACAAGGAGAAGGAACATTTATAACGAGTTTTGATGCTTCATCCTTCTCACTTCCTGCTGTGACAGCACTTATTATGAAACGCAATGATCTGAAAGAGTTAGCACAAGTTCGCCGAATGCTAGAAATAGGAACGGTTGGACTTGCTGCTGAAAATCGAACAGAAAGTGATCTTGACTCACTATATGAAGCGTTAAAGCTAATGCCTAATGCGAAAGGTGAACGTGAACTGGGTGAACAGGCCGATTTAGCATTCCATTTGGCTATCGCAGAGGCAACGCAGAATAAGATGTTGATGAACTTACAGAAAAGCGTTGCAGACATTACATTGGAATCGATGCGGGAAACGAGACGGGTTGTCCTTTATACAGAAGATGGAGTAGATAGGTTATATAGAGAACATGAACAAATTTATGATGCAATTAAAAACCAAGACGCAGATAAAGCACAAGCCGCTATGAGACATCATTTAGTTTTGGTAGAAGAAGTACTCTCGGAATATATTGATTAGATATATTCCGAGTCGTGCTGGTTAAAACAGGGAAGACCTCAGATTCTATTTGATGAAATGGATTTTTACAAAAAGCTAAATGACGAAATTAGGGAGGTGTTTAGATGCAAGTTTCATTAATGATTACATGTATTTGTGATGTATTTGCATCAAACGTAGGAAAAGATTCAGTTGAACTACTTGAAAAGTTAGGATGTGAAGTAGACTTTCCAACAAATCAGACCTGTTGTGGTCAACCGGCATTTAACAGTGGCTATTTAGAAGATTCAAAGAAAGCAATGAAGCAAATGATGAAGGCATTTGTTCACAGTAAATATGTCGTTTGTCCATCAGGTTCTTGTGCAGGCATGGTAAAAGAATATCCAAAAATTTTCAAAGGAGACCCAGTATGGGAACCTAGAGCGAAAAAGTTAGCTAATAAAACATATGAAATCACTCAATTTATTGTAAATGTTCTTGGAATTGAAGATGTTGGTGCTACATTTAATAAGCGCGTAACTTATCATCCATCCTGTCATATGACGAGAATTCTCGGTGTGAAAGAAGAACCAATGAAATTACTTAAAAATATAAAAGATATTGATTTTGTTGAACTTCCGATAAAAGAAGACTGCTGTGGCTTTGGTGGAACATTTGCAGTAAAAAATGAAGCAATTTCTACAGCGATGGCACATGAAAAAGCAGAACATGTCTTGGAAACAGAGGCAGAATACTTAGCTGGCGGAGATATGGCTTGTTTAATGAATATAGGTGGCCTTATGGAACGGGAAGGTAAGCAAGTGAAAATTGCTCATATTACGGAAATACTGAACGCTGGAATGAACGAATAAGGAGGGATCTTACTTGAGTATTAAGATTGGAAATGAAAAGTATGATGAAAGAGTCGAAGAAGGATTAGACAATGACTTTATGCGACAGGCTGTCTCCTCTGCCCAAGGAAGGTTTAGAAGCGGTAAGCAAAAACAAGCAGATGAACTTGGTAATTGGGAAGACTGGCGGACACTTGGTTCGGAAATTCGCACACATACGCTCGAAAACCTTGATTATTATTTACAAATATTAAGTGATAATGTAGAAAAACGTGGAGGTAAAGTGTTTTTTGCCCAGACTGCTGAAGAAGCAAATGAATATATTCAAAATGTCGTAAAAGAAAAGGAAGCTAAAAAAGTTGTTAAAGCAAAATCAATGGTGACGGAGGAAATTGGTTTAAACGATGCATTAGCAGATATAGGTTCTGAAGTGGTTGAAACTGATTTAGGTGAATGGATTTTGCAATTAGATGAGGATCCGCCATCTCATATCGTTACACCTGCTTTACATAAAAATAAAGAACAAATTCAGGAAACTTTTCATAATAAGCGTGGTTATGAAGGTTCTGACACACCAGAGGATCTTGGATTATTTGCTCGGGAACAATTACGTAAAGACTTTTTGTCCGCTGATGTTGGTATTACCGGTTGTAATTTTGCAGTGGCAGAATCTGGTGCTATCACTTTTGTAACGAATGAAGGAAATGCTAGGTTAGCAACAAGCCTCCCTGATACCCAAATATCCGTAATGGGTATGGAACGACTTGTTCCTACATGGGAAGAACTTGATGTACTTGTTAGTTTACTGACAAGAGCTGCTGTTGGTCAAAAACTAACAAGCTATGTAACATCTATAACTGGTACTAGACTTGCTGGTGAAACAGATGGACCAGAAGAGTATCATTTAGTTATTGTTGATAACGGACGATCAAAGATTTTAGGAACAGAATTTCAATCAGCTCTTCATTGTATTCGTTGTGCAGCTTGTATTAATGTCTGTCCTGTATATCGTCATGTGGGCGGGCATGCATATGGATCGATTTACCCTGGTCCAATTGGTGCAGTACTTACCCCTCTTTTGGATGGTTATGAGGACCATAAAGAACTGCCATATGCCTCGTCCCTTTGTGGAGCATGTACAGAAGCATGTCCAGTAAAAATTCCACTCCACGAACAATTGATTCGTCATCGGGAGATTATCGCAGATGAGGAAAAAGATACACCAATACCGGAAAAGGCATTAATGAAAGGTTTTGCAAAATGGGCATCCACCCCAACTGCATATAAAATGAGTGCAGCAATGGCGAGAACAGCAATGAAACCATGGTCAAAAGATGAAAAGATTGAGAATGGTCCAGGACCAATGAAAGGTTGGACAAATTCACGAAATTTCCCAGCCCCGTCAGAAACATCTTTCCGCTCTTGGTTTAAACATCGTAAGAAAGAGGAGGAAGTGAAATGACGATTCAAAACAGGGATGCGTTTTTAGAAAATGTAGCCAGTCATCTTGGCCGAAATCGTCGTACAGAAGGTGTAGAACGTCCTAAGTGGAGTATTCAACCACAATTTGACGTTTTTAAAGATCATTCCAAAGATGAAATGGTCGATGAATTAGAAGCGATTTGTGACGTCATCCATACGGATATGAAACGTACAACCAAACAGAATCTACACAAAACATTGCACGAAACATTTACAGATTTGAATGGAAAAACAGTCATTGCTTCCAGTGACAATCGTAATGTAGAATTTGGTTTAGATACGTTTTATAAAAACTTTGAATCTAGTGGTGGCCATGTTCATTTATGGAATGAGGATATGGAAGAAGAAAATGGCTTAGTTGCAGAACGTGCTGATATCGGGATTGTTTTTAGCGATATTACCCTTGCCGAATCTGGAACGACTGTTTTATTTAATAACAAATATAATGGCAGAGCTATTAGTCTCCTGCCACATAGTTACGTCGCCCTAATTCCAAAGAGCACTATTGTTCCTCGAATGACGCAAGCAACAAAAATGATACACGAACGTAACCTAGCTGGTGATGATGTAGCAAGCTGTGTAAGTTTCGTTACAGGTCCGAGTAATAGTGCCGATATCGAAATGAAATTAATCGTAGGTGTACATGGTCCAGTGACTGCAACATATATTTTGATTGAAGATGCGTAGAAACTATAAAGTGAATGGAATAAAATATGGTACATACGGAAAATAGCGTTCTATACAGTAGCCTTTTCATATGTATTATAGAAACTCATTAAATTTGAATCCGTCCCCCTTGCTACTTCCTGTTCAGCGACAGAAGCTGGCGGGGGATTTTTCAAAGCTAGAAAGTAGGTGAAAACATGACCCAGCAATATGTTACGCATAAACATATATTCATTTCTCTTGTACGTGAACTGAATCAATTATTAGACGGCGAAGTCATTATTACGAATGAAGCGGGCGTCATTATGGCGAGTACTGATTCAAAACGAATCGGTACTTTTCATGAAGGGGCAAAAATCGCTATGGAAAAAAAGCATCGAATGAACATGACAGGAGAGCGAAGTAGGAAGTTAGAAGGTGTCCGAAAAGGTGTTGTGCTCCCTATTCTCATTCATGAGGAACCGATTGCTGTATTGGGAATTACCGGTGAACCACAATCAGTAGAACCACAGGCTACACTTGTTAAAAAAGTAGCTGAATTATTCATTCAGGATTCCATGCAGCAAATGAATCTAGAAAAGCAAGCCCGTGATTTAGAATTTTTCGTATATGATTGGCTGCACCGTAAAGCAGATGCTCAATCATTAATGGAGAGGGCAGAGTTTTTTCATATCAATATCGAAGCTTATCATCAAGTGATCCTTTGCGAAGTAAAAGAGAAAGATGTTCATTTGACCTACCAAGATATCGAGTCAATCCGGATGCTTTGGGATCAAAAAGGAGATGCACTAATTGTTCGGTGGGGACTGGGAAAATGGCTGTTGATCGTAAAAGACATATCAGATAAGACGTTAAAGCAACAATTGAAACAGTTTATACAAGTAGTGCATCAGCATATGGATATGCATATCATTGTCGGGTGTGGGCAATCGGTTGTCCCTGAGGAATTGCCGCTGTCATTTGAACAAGCAACTCGTGCCGCTGAAATAGCTGATATAAACAGACCGCTTGTTTTTGAAGAAGATATGCGATTAGAAATGTTGTTATCAGAATTAGACACAAAAACGAAAAAGCAATTCGTTTCCCGCACGATTCAAGCGCTTGAAAAAGAGACTTTTCTAATTGAAACATTAAAAGCTTGGTTTGAAAATAATATGTCCATCAGCAAAGCTGCAGCACATCTGCATGTTCATAAAAACACGTTACATTATCGCTTGAAACGAGTAGAGCAATTGACTGGTTTAAAAACAGATCAAGTAGAAGATTTAGTTCAACTTTATTTAGGTTTTTTATTATTGGGTAAATTTCATTCTTGAAGGCTTAATCATTCGACGGTAAAAGCTCCACTTCAAGGATGAATGCCGTTTGGCGAAAGTGAAAACCTTATACATTATAAAACAATCATCATCTATTTAGCTAGGTTTATTTTTTGTGTAAAGGGCTAATAAAACTATAAGTAAAACGCTTACGATTTGTTGGATTGCACATATATTTTTCCGGAAAATACGTTTACAATATTGTATAAAGAAATCATTAGGAGAATGACTATGATAAATAACCGCATCAAAAATACGTTACAAGATATTGTTGGAATAGAGAATGTTGTCACGGATAATGCAAGTTTGCTTGCTTATTCATATGATGCCACAGCTCGTTATCAATCACTTCCCGATGCCATGGTTGCACCTCGAAATACAGAAGAGGTTGCCAGTATTGTACAACTTTGTAATACAGAACAAATCCCCATTGTCCCTCGCGGTTCGGGAACAAATCTTTGCGCAGGAACAACACCTTCAGAAGGCGGA
>DATGUH010000034.1:0-10858 GCA_035301445.1 Pseudogracilibacillus sp.
AGCAAAATGATTCAGTCATCTTTTTACACATAACATGATTTGTCCATCACCCGAATACCTATAGTGTAAGAGCTCTACTTATACATAGGAGGTAAAAGTTATGTTGCAAGCAATCCTGGAGTTATTTACTACGACACAAAAAGCCCAAGCAATGCTAGACATCCCCATCATCAAAACAATTTTCATAATTCTTTTTAGTCTGTTTATAATCACTTGTCTCACCCATATGATTACTTTCTTTAAAATAAAATCCATACGAAATTATGTAAAGCAAACGAAAAGATTAGATATTAACCCACTTCATTCCATCAAATCGGAATTCGAAAGCCGACAACACACAGAAACGATTACACTGGAAACTTTTATCCAAGAAAAATTCTCTGATTGGCGCATATTACAAATACCAGTCGTTAATATCATTAAGCTAGTACAAATGACAATTTCTGTTTTTATTCTACTTGGTGTGCTTGGTACATTTATCGGTTTGACTATATCACTAGGCAGTATTAGCGCGAACAGTGACCAATTGATTGAAAATGTTTCTGCCATCTTGTCGGGAATTGATGTTGCATTTTATACAAGTATAGTTGGTATGGGGTTTTCCCTTGTGATGACGATACTTACACGTGTGTTCAATACGGAATATTTGCTCAATGACCTCATGCTTATCGTTGAATCCATACTGGAAAGCCATGATCAACACGGTATGCACCGAATGATTACAGTTTCTGAACATATTAACGACTCTATTCAAAGCCTTGAAAAAACGAATGAAAAATCTCTTGGCAGTATCGTTGAAGCCTTTACTGGTTTTAAAGATTATACAGAAGGCCTCCAGCAATCCGCAAAAGATTTAGCGGCATTTAACGATGGCCTATCAGAAAATCTCAAAGACTTTCATGAGCTTTTCAATCAAATGTCTACAGTAACCAATGAGTTTAAAACTGGAACAAATCGCTTAAACAAAAATTTCTCCTCACTATTTTCTTACTTTGAAAATATGGATCGAAAAAATGAACGAATAGCAAAAAGTTTTGAACAAACAAACGATAAAATTCAAGAAACCTCGGACGCACAAATAAATAGTCTACAAACATTTGATACATCTGTTACAAACCTGAAAGAGTTTACGGTATCACAGCTTGAAAATCAAAAAGAAGCAGGACAAGAATTAGAAAATATTCACGAGAAAACAAAAGGCTTGGTGGATACTATTGGCGCTCAAACAATCGTAATGAAAGATATCTTCGGTGACGATTTAAGTGCAAAGTTAGGAAATATATCGACATATTTAACCAATCTTAAAAAAGGCTTTGATTATGTCGGCGAATCAATTGGTACATTACCAGAAGCGCTTAATGTTATTAACCAAACACAAAAAGAACATCACCAACTATTAGGAGATCGTTTTCGAGAGCTACAACAATTTAATGAACGATTTGGTGAGCATTTGAAAAAACACGAAACAGACACTCTAACATTTGAAACACATATGCAGAACACTACTACCACTTTTGAAATGATGGCAACGAAAAATAACCAACTCATTCATGAAATCAATCGAACACTGGCAGAAGTAAATCAAACATTTTCCCAGCGTGATCAACAACTCTCTTCCCACGTAAACAATCTAGAAGGCACCCTTGTAAACCACGTAAGTAAAACAGAAAGCGTACTCGGTGAAAAACTAGACACGATGATTAGGAACGTTAATCATTCCTTGCATGAAGTAAGTGATGGCATGAACAGAGAATTGCGGGAAATTCGTAATATGTCAGAAGAAGTAAATCAAAATCACGCCCGACTTATGCAACAGTTACTGCAAGAATTAGGACGTGAAATTCAATCACTAAATAGACAACTTTCTACAATTGCACAAAATAATAATCAATCGATTCAAACGATTGGATTGAACCGTCATGAATAGTAAATACAATCGCCTATTTAAACAAGAAGTAGAGGAAGGAAAGTTCTGGCCTTCGTTCACAGATCTTCTGACGACTATTTTACTTTGTTTCATGCTTATTTTTATTGTAATGATGGTGATTAAATCATTACAAATTGAAGAAATGAAAAAAACACTTGATCAAATTATGGGAGTACGTGCCCACTTAGTGGAAGAACTTAGTGATGAATTAGACGACTCAGCCCATGGGATTGAAGTCGATGAGAAAACAGGTGCAATTATTTTCGATACGGAAATTTTATTCGCCTACGATGATGATGCTTTAAAAGAAGACTCATTCACATTTTTGGATGAATTTGTTCCAAAATATTTAGATGTGTTACTAGAAAGTGAGTATGAAGATTATATCGCCGAAATAATTATTGAGGGACATACAGACCGTGACGGGGATTTTTTATATAACTTAGAGCTCGCGCAGGATAGGGCCTACAGCGTCGCATCATATGTGATGAGTGATGACTTTCCGTATAAAAATATCCAAGCAGAGCTAGAGGAGAAATTAACTGTAAACAGTAAATCCTATACTGATTTCCGCACTGATAAAGCTGGCGATTATAGTGCATCTGCTTCCAGACGTGTCGAGTTCAAATTCAGGTTAAAAGACGAAGAAATCCTTGATAGAACGCGAGAGATATTAGGAGAATAATGAAAGAAAGGCTTAACTATCACGATTAGTTAAACCTTTCTTTCATCATCTAACGTTATACATTACAAAACATGCTATACCTATACTATGATTAAAAATGTATTCAAAAAATGCATCTACTCAATAGATATTTGTTCTGTGTTGTTCACTGGGTCTTTTTCTGATGCGTTCACCATTAAAAATATTGCCGATAAAATATGCATTATAAATCCAACGAATGGTATCCAAGCAATACATGATGTTACTATTCCTAAAATACTTCCTACTGTTTTTCCACCATCTCTTTTAGTAAGAACTAATGTAATTATATGTAATATCAACATTACTGCTAACGCAATATAAACACTTCCTACAACAATAGAAGCACCAATTAAAGGGATAGCAAGTATAGCCTCAAAAGAACCAGTTACCCATTTCAAAATACGTGATACAGACATTTACAACCCTCCTTACAAAAACCCCCATTAAAAAACATAACTAGTACAATTATACCATTATATTTTTCACTGTAAAGTGTAAGTTTAGTAATACTTTTGCACCCTACAACTGTTCAAGGATCGAATACTCTAGATATTGCAATATCGTTAAAACAAATGATCTGTTAATGTGGTCATATATCCTGAAATAATTATTCTCTAATACTTAAAAATCTTTGAATCTTCCATTGTATTTTATTGTTATTTTATATATACTGATAAAACATCCAAATCCTTATGACAGTCTTTTAGGAGGGTTATTTATGGCTTATATTTTCACACTGGCATCTATTATTCCTATTATAGGTATTGCAATTCTATTTAAATTAACACTAACCAAATTAGTAAGCAATACGGAGCCCGTTCCAAAAATCATTAGTCGATTTTTTATAACAGTTGCCATCATTGAAATTATTCCAATCATATTGTTTGTATACGGTTTTGCAAATCTAGAAACAGCAGCGAGCATTGAAGAAGTATTGGTTCCAGCTATCATTCTTATTCTTGTATTAGTTGCTGGTTATTTATTTGTATTTTTGCAAAAGAAATTCACGATTGAAAGTACGAATGAAGAGAGCGAATCAGCTTCGCAAATACAAGTACTCCCTTTGATAGTTATCGGTTTAATGAGCGCGTTACCTATCTCTAGTTTTGTAGCAATGATGATGATGTTACCTTAGGACGTAAAGTGCAACAATCAAGCTATTATCCTTTACTGATATATGCTATGTATATATACTTGTTCGTTCAAAAAACAGAAATCCTCAAACTATGGGATTGTTTGAGGATTTCCCGTGTTATTGAACCAGCAGACACGACCCGCGAGGCTTCATCCCGACGATCCCGCGAGATCGTATATCTTTATACTAGTATTATCCTTTTATAATTTAAACTGACGCACAAGTCCTTCAAGTCTTCTGCTAGTTTAGCTAATTCATTTGAACTTGCAGACTTCTCCTCCATTGAGCTAGATGTCTCTTCAGAAGAGGCCATTGAATAGGCCACATTTTTTTGATTCCCGTTTGAATATTTTGAACGATGCCTTATATCTGAATCTGAAACGGATTCTGTTACTTGTTCTGCTAATCTCCGGACTTCATCCACAACGACTGCAAAGCCCTTTCCATCTCCTCCAGCACGAGCTGCTTCAATATCAAACAACTAATTATTTATGTCTATCATATTCGTCTAAAAGTAGAAATCAAATAACAGATTTTATCTGGGGATAAACCTTTTTATCTATGTTCCAATTTCATTTGATCTTTGAGTGATTTCAGCATAAAAAAGCCATAGATTCGGTATCTATGACCCTTATAGGTGAAATTTCAATCAGTGGGGGGCTTACTGCCAGTTACACTGCGATGAATGATCCGCTCTCATTTCGTCAAGTCTAGCTTCTTATTCAAGAAATATATAAAAATCCCACCAATTGTCATGCTAAGTAATTCTCCAAGTCCGACTGTTGCATAAGTCACCCAAAATGGCATATCAAAAACAAAGTGTAATTGACCTGCGACAGTAAACATAGATAACGTGAAAATAACTACTGTGATTGCTAGTTTTATCTTTAAGTTTTTAATTCTTTTTGTTGCCAGTCTGGAGATAACTAATACGAGAAAGGTTGCAATCCCACCAATTGGAACATCAAGAAACCACATCGGAGAAAGGAAGTTTACAATAACTACTCCTAACGTAATAGCCACAACATAGCGTTTGTGAAATAGTGCTAGGTAGTTAAACATTTCAGATAGCCTTAACTGGATTGCTCCAAAGCTAATGGCGGATAATACAAGGGTTACGGCGACATAAAGCGCAGCAACTATGCCGGTTAAAGTTAAATCGCTAGAGGAAATGTGCGACTTTTCTTCATACGTTTGTGTATTCATTTTATTTCTCCTTTGTAAAATAGCGCAATACTATTTTAGTAATAACTATGACCAAAGGATGAGAACGTGTTTGTCCTAACTAAGTGCCATAGTGCAAGCAAATAGAAGCCTGCTTTTCGATTGTACCATATAGGTTGGATAATCAACAGTACTATTTCATTGTCCAACCACCATCAATCGGCATAACCGAACCATGAATATAGTCTGCCGCTTCGCTAGCAATAAACAAGGTTAGATCTGCAACTTCTTCCGGTTTTGCCCATCTTCCTGCAGGTGTTTCTTCCTCTACCCATTTTGCGACTTCTCCATTACCTTCAAAATCCGCTGTATTCATTGGAGTCTTAATGGCTCCAGGTGCAAGTGCATTTGCTCGAATTCCTTCACGGCAATAATCATAATCAAGCTGCTTTGTATAACCAATAATTCCATGCTTTGATGCGGTATAGGCGGCACCACCTCCCCCTGCAACAAGTCCAGCAATCGATGCCATATTTACTACAACACCTTTTTTCTGCTCAAGCATATGGGGCAAAACAGCATTTGTCATGTAATACATTCCTTTTAAATTAACATTTAGCACTAGATCCCATAATGCTTCATCCGTCTCTAGTGTCTTCTGGTAGCCATCTAACACGCCGGCTGTGTTTAAAAGGATATCCACTTTCCTAAACTGATTCACCGTCTTGTTTACTGCTAATTGGACATCCGATTTATTTTTAACACTCCCTACTGCAAAATCAAATTGTTTCCCAAATGTTTCTTTTAAATTAACCATTTTTCCTTGATTGATATCCATTCCCAAAACAACTGCACCTTGGTTTAAAAAGGTTTCCGCCTGTGCAAAGCCGATTCCTGAAGCAGCCCCAGTAACGATAACAGTTTTCCCTTCAAAATTGGCATTCATTTTTTCACCTCATTTAAAAAAGCCCATAGTATATGGGCTTCATTCATTATTCAACAATTTTCCAATCATCGGCAAGCAAGTCACAGACAGTTGGTGTAAACATCGTATAGCCTTCCCCTTCCACATTAATAAGGAGATAAGGATTCAGTTTTTCACCGTCTATCTTGCTTTCGCCAACTAGTTTCACATATAGCTCGGCTCCTGAAAAACCTTTACGAATAATTTTCTCACCAGCTTTCAATTGTGGAAGAATTTCTTCAAACGTCACTTTAAATCACTCTCTTTATTTTGTATTGATAAAAGAAGTATAAGTGAATTACAGAAAAAGTTCAATTCTATAATATGAATATAGCTTTTAAGCTGCAACATCCACATCTGTTTCAATCGATTGGATTCTATTGTTTCTTGCTTTAACAAAGAACATAACTGTCAATATTGCAGTCAATACCGCTCCAACAATGAACGATATATTTAAAGGTAAATTAAATCCAATTTTTGCGTTTAAAATATAAACAAAAACCATATAAGTCATAAACAAACCAGGTACAAATGAAACGATATAATTCTTTCCTTTAATGAATAAATACATCGTACCTATCCATAAAGCAATAGCCGCTGTTGCTTGGTTTGCCCATGAAAAGTATCGCCATAAAATATCAAAATCTACTTGTGTCAAAATAACAGACACAGCAAATAATGGAATAGCAATCCATAAGCGTTTAGTAAATTTCTTCTGATCAATTTTCAAATAATCTGCAATGATACTTCTCGCTGCTCTAAACGCTGTATCACCAGATGTAATTGGAAGGATAATGGCACCAATAACAGCTACTGTTCCTCCAACTGCACCTAACAATGTAACAGCCACTTCATCTACAACTGCTGATGGTGTACCAGATGCAATCATTTCATTTAAAGTCTGACCGTCTAATAAGCTCATCGCAGCCGCAGCCCAGATCATAGCAATAATTCCCTCAGCAATCATCATACCATAAAAGACATAACGTCCTTCTGATTCCTTCTTCGTCGTTCTAGATATGATTGGAGACTGCGTTGCATGGAATCCTGATAAAGCACCACAAGTAATTGTAAAAAATAAAATCGGGAATATAGGCAAGTTATCTGGGTGCCAATTTGATAGTGTCATTTCTGGTATCGTATAATCAGAGAATAACAATGCACCACCAACACCTATTGTACCAATTAATAAAATAGCCCCAAAATATGGATATAATTTTCCAATGATTTTATCAATCGGCAATATCGTTGAAAGAATAAAATAAACAAATATAATGCCAATTAAAACACCAAGTGCTACTTTCCCGTTTAAGACAATTTCAAGAAGAGATGCTGGTGTCGTAACGAATACTGTTCCAACCAACAATAATAATAACAAGGAAAAAGCGTTTACAACATGCTTCGACACATTACCTAGGAACTTTCCCGCAAGCTCAGGAATATGCGCACCTCTATTACGGATAGAAATCATACCAGTTAAATAATCATGTACTGCCCCTGCAAATATGGAACCAAGTACAATCCATAAAAATGCCACAGGTCCAAATAGCGCTCCCATAATCGGGCCAAAAATCGGTCCTGTTCCTGCGATGTTTAATAGTTGTATCATGGCATTTTTTTGTTTACCCATAGGCACATAATCGACGCCATCACTATTAGAATAAGCTGGTGTTTTTCTCTCTTCTTCTACACCAAATATCTTTTCAATAAATTTACCATAAGTAAAATAACCGACTACTAATACAGCAATTGCTATTAAAAATGTTGCCATTTGTACACCCCTTTATAAATTTTGATTCCGCTTTCATTACTCGAACACCCTAATAAGTTTTCCACCAATATATTCTATATGAAAAATCATATAATGGACGGTAAACGCTTTAACATGTCCAAAACAAGGAATGAAAGGTAGGACTTAAGGGTTAAATAGAGTTTATTAAATAACATAAACAATATTAGTGCCGACCGTTATTTTCCATAAATTGCGACACGCTTTCCGCAGGAACGGCCTCAGCCTCCTCGGAAGAAACCCACTTCCTGCGGGGGTCTTCGGACACGTGCTGTTCCTGCAGGAGTCGGTCGCAATTTACTCCAAATAACTAGTTTTATGCATTTGGGATTTCATAATATTTAATTTTATAGTTATTTAGCAGAACCTAAGTAACAAATTAGAATGCCAACTTTTTCTGCAGTTCTTTTACATAATTCCTGCTCACTGGTAATTGTCCATCCAATCCAACTAACTCTAATTGATAGGCACCGTTAAACCAAGGTACTAGTCGCTTTACATCATTTAAATTCACTAAATAACTTCGATGAATACGGAAGAAGTTATAAGGTAATAATTTTGTTTCTAAGTCTTTAAGAGATGCCTTAACATGATACGCTTGTTTCCCAGTATGAATCACGGAGCCTTTCCCTTCAGGAGCAATATATTTAATGGCTTTGATTTCAATATAATCAATTTCGCCATCATGCTCTACAGGGAACTTACCGACCTTTTCATCGACAAGTATGCTGTTTTGGGGCTGAAAATGGGCTTTTACTTTTTCAATCGCCTCTGTTAACGGCTCTATTTCATATGGCTTTAACAAATAATCTGTAGCATTAATCCGAAAAGCATCCACAGCAAAGTCAGGATATGCCGTAGCAAATATAATATAAGGTACTTGTTTTAATTTAGAGAGTGCTCTTGCAACTTCTAATCCGTTCATTCTCGGCATTTCAACATCCAAAAATACTACATCAGGTTCTTCCTGTAACACTTTTTTCAGTGCATCTTCCCCATTCTCTACTTCTCCTGATACGTATATGTCTTCAAATTGTTCCAACAAATATATAAGTTCTTCCCTGGCATATCTTTCGTCATCAATGACAAGTGCTTTAATCGTCATTATGATACATCCTCCTGATATTTCTTTAATTGAAAAGAAATCTTTGTTCCTTCATTTATATGGCTAGTAATCTGTAGTGCGGCTTGATCACCATACATCATCGTTAGCCTCCGATTTACATTATATAATCCCATGCCTGTACCATGCTCAGAAGTTACTTGCTGTTTACCAAGAGATGCTAATTTATCATCCGAAATACCAGCACCATTATCCTCTACTTCAATCTTCATATAATTACTTTGATCTCGAATCGTTATTTTTATGAGGCAATCTTCCCCCATCTCAACAATTCCATGTTGAATCGCATTCTCTACTAAAGGTTGCAATGTAAAAGGAGGAACCATCTCCTTCAGCACACTTTCATCTACATCATATTGTACGCTCAATCTATCTACAAACCTCGCTTCTATAATAGATAAATATGCTTTAACATAATTCAATTCGTTATCCAATGTTATTTTGGTATCATGTGTTTTTGTCACATTTTGTCTTAGAAAATAAGATAAATTCCGCAATAAACCTCTTGCCTCTTCAGGTCTTGTCCGTATTAACGACATAATAATATTTAAAGAATTAAATAAAAAATGCGGATTAATATTTGCTTGCAACGCTTTAATTTCAGCATCTTGAGCTAATTGATGAGCCCGTTCAGCTTCCGCTATTTCTAACTGATTGCTTAATAATTTACTTATCCCATTCATAGTTTCAATTAAACTATCGGATAATTGTTTTTCATTTGCAACGAACAACTTTAATGTGCCAATTGTTTGATTTCGCTGTTTTAAAGGAGTAATGATAGCTGTTTTTAACGGACAGTCTTTCACTTCGCAATGAACTGGGTCATTTTTTATCATCACCATTTCCCCAGTCTGAATCACCCGCTTCGTTTCTTCCGTCTGAATATTAGTCCCTGTCCGATGATGGTCGCTACCAACACCAATATGCGCCAATACTTCCGTCTGATTCGTAATAGCTACCGCACCAGGATGAAATTCTTTATACAAAATATTGCAAACTGCATGTGCAGTGTTAACAGTAATCCCTTCTCTGAAATAAATTAATGTTTGATCTGCAATACGTAATGTTTTTTGTGCTTGTTGAGAAACCATTTTCTCCCTATTATCGATAACACTATAGATAATCAGCATAAATATTGCAGCACCAGCCCCATTTGCGAAAATCATCGGAATCCCTATCACTTCAACCAATGCATATGCCTTTTCAAAAGGCTTTGAGAAAATAAGAATGATAACCATTTGTAACGCCTCAAGTGATGCACTAATTAAAAATACATGAAACGGCTTCATTTTTTTGCCTTTTTTGTAACAAGCCCCTGAAATGATTCCAGCAATAATTGTCGAAACACCGCACGTCATAGATGTAAAACCACCTAACAGCATACGATGCACACCAGCAATAAGGCCAGCACCAATACCGATTCGATAACCACCAAGTAGCCCAGCCATCACGACGCCCATCACTCGCATATTCGCTATTGCTTCATTATTATCCAAACCGCTCATTACATTACCAAAACCTAAGGCAGAAGGATTTAGCGCAACTCCCAAATACGTTCCAATAATACCAAAAAAACCAAAAAACAGAATAGCTGAAATAACTTGTTTTCCATTTAATTGATCATGAGCAATTAAATCTTTAAAAAAACGAAATCTCGTTAATATGAAAGCAACTGCAATAATAATGCCGACTCTTTCCAACATAATAATTAATAAATCCAACATGCAGTTCACAACCTTTAAACATAAAATGTAAAACTTCTAATAAAACGAATCTTTCAACTGTGCTCCAACGATTCGAGCAATGTCGTTTAGTGTAATGGATTTCCATAATAAAAATTTTGAGATTTAATTTAAATCTACTCTAATAATAGCAAAATCTACTCCACAAGTCCTAACTCTGCTTCGAAAAAAAATCAGGTACTTTATGTAATATTTCGATTATAGAGCTGTTCCAATCATTTAAAACAAAAAAATGACTAGCCATATCGACTAGTCTGTATATTACTATTTAGCAGCATCTTCTGTATTAACCATAATAGCCGCTACTT
>DATGUH010000035.1:0-7184 GCA_035301445.1 Pseudogracilibacillus sp.
TTGTTATGTTTTCGTAATAAAAAGACCGATAAAAAAACTTGTCAACTGCTAATCTTAAACAATTAATAGTTTTATATCCATAATCTGGTTTATCCCCCAAAAGGTGAAGTGTTCTTATATCCCATTTTTAAAAATAATAAAGATAGTGGAAATAAATGGTCTCTTTATGACAAAAAAACAGGTGGTATGATGAATGCATCACAAAGCAAAGGGGAGAAAGACATGCGTTACATGAAAACAAGCTTGACGGCTGCAGCAGCTGTCATTCTAATAAGTGGTTTTGGTGCATCAGAAGTAGATGCGTCTGCAAGTATGGGAGGACAATCTCAGACTCAACCCGACTATGAAAATTCTTGGAATCAGGATGATTTTCAATCGGATTTACATAGATTTTTCCATCATTGGGATAGTGATTGGCAAAATAATAACTGGAATCAACAAGATGTTGAAAAACCAGAGAATGAAGATCCGAACTATGAAGAAATTGAAAATGAAACACCAGAAGCACCTGTTCAAGATAGTCAAAATCCAGAAGCCAATGCAGATGAACAACAGTCAAATGGTGAAGAGCAAGCTGATAAAAGTGAGCTAAGTGAGTATGAACAAGAAGTTGTAAACTTAACGAATGAAGAACGGGAAAAAAATGGTCTAGAACCATTGGAAATAGATAAAGAATTGAGCAGTGTTGCTCGCGAGAAGTCTAGTGACATGCAAGAAAACAATTATTTCGACCATAATAGTCCGACATATGGTTCACCGTTTGACATGATGGACCAATTCCAAATTGATTATACTTCTGCCGGAGAAAATATTGCGAAAGGGCAGCCTACTCCTGAAGAAGTAGTAGATGCTTGGATGAACAGTGAAGGACATAGAGAAAACATTCTAAATGGCAGCTTTACACATATTGGTGTTGGTTATTTAGATGATGGGAATGTATGGACTCAACAGTTTATTCAAAAATAATTAGAGAGATAGAATATTTAATCGAAATCTAAAAAGCTAATCTAATGTAGAGACATTATAATAGACAAGCTAGTATAGCCTCCAAAGTTAGTATCAAAACTAACATTTGGAGGGTTTTTTATATTAAAAATAAATCATGAATAAGAATATAAGTAGATAGAAGTTTTCAATTAAATATCACTTTTCAAAACGAAATATTAACAGAATAAATTTTCTATAAATCATTATTTGATATTGCTCGAAACTAAAAGAAGTATATGGTAATATAGAAAAACATTGTCACTTCATGTTAAAATTCCACGTTTAAATAGTTGGAATTAAGGTTAAAACTAGTACATATAGTAAACTATGAAAGGGGAGTAGAGGAGAATATATGAAAAAACCATCACTATTAATCTATTTTCTTAGCTTTACGTTATTATTCATATTATTTGTTCAGACGGAAGCAAGTGCCGAAAGTAAGAAAACATACGATGTCGGGACTTCCAATCTAAATGTCAGAACTTCTCCATCTTATGATGCCGAAGTAATTGGCCATTTGGATAAAGGTCAGCAAGTTAATAGTTTCAAAGAGAAGAATGGATGGGTTCAAACTTATTATGATGGAGAGCTTGCTTGGGTTGCAACTCACTACCTAGTAGAAACAGATGCTGGTTCTTCAAAGGAATCAAAAGAGAATGCATCGTCTGAAAAGGTGACAATTACAGCTACTGATGTTAACGTTAGATCCGGTCCTGGAACAAGTCATTCCGTGATTAGTTCTGCAACATCAGGTGACACATATAAACTAATAGAGTCAACAGATAGCTGGGTAAAAGTTTCTCTATCTGACGGTGAGGGTTGGATTTATGCTGAATTGACAGATCAGAAATCGAGCAACTCTTCCGGAAGCAACGAGGGAACTTCAGAGAAGCAATCTTCTGATAGCGCAACTTCAAATGGCGGAAATCTTAATGGAGTTAACATTATTCTTGATCCCGGTCATGGTGGAAAGGACCCAGGTTCGATTGGTTTGAACAATGTAAAGGAAAAGGATTTAATCAACTCTGCTACGGATAAAATTGCAGCCGAATTAGAAGCAAGAGGTGCAACAGTTCTCCGTACACGTTCACAAGATGCTTATAAGACGTTAAATGAAAGAATAGAAATCAGTAATGCTTATGCTACGGATGCTTTTGTTAGTATACATTTTGATTCATCCAATAATTCAAGTGTAAAAGGGACAAGCACTTACTATTATTCGGGTGGAGATGATCAGCAATTGGCGCAAAGTATTCAGAACTCTTTAGTTAATGTAGGTAGCATCCAAGACCGTGGTGTTAAACATGGTAATTATAAAGTACTTAGAGAAAATAAAGATTTAGGAGTACTCATAGAATTAGGATTTATTACAAATGCGGATGAATTAGCTGCTTATCAGTCTTCAGATTTGCAAAATCAAGCAGCTGCAGCAATTGCGGATGGTATGGTTGATTATTTTAATTAAAAATGTCTAAAGCATCCTAATGGACAATAGAATGGTAGGACTAACCTTTTTAGAAGGTTGGTCCTTTTTTTAAATAAACGATGATGTTTGATCATTATAATCTGCATTATAAAGTATTTAAAAATTACGACTAAAAAATTAAATCATAAAAAATGAGTATTCGTCGAAACGTTAATGAATTTTTTTGATAAAATGAATTATTCTAGATGACTTTCAGTGGTATTTCAAGTGTAAATACTGTACGATTTTATATGAAGAATTTTTGATTCAAAAAGAAAGAAAGGATAGGGATACAACATGAATTCAAAACGTTGGATTGCGCTCATTGCAGCGGTGGTTTTATTTGCGTTTTCTATTGGGTTCCGTTTTACAATGCAATTGACTTCAAGTTTTATGAATGATGTATTTGATATTGAGGATGACTTTATAGAAGAAACAATGATTGAAGATGGCGATATGTCCAATCGAATCGCAAAATTATCATTGCGTGGTCAAATTATGGAGACTGAACAAGCACCATTTGCCTCTGTAGAAGGATTTAATGAAGAAAGACTTCTTGAACAAATCGAAAGAGCCGGTGAAGACGATACAATCAAAGCCATTTTATTCGAGGTGGATTCACCTGGTGGCGATGTTGGCATAACATCCCATATTCACCGACAAATAACAGAGATGCAGGAAGAATATGAGAAACCAATCTATGTAACGATGGGGTCTTCAGCAGCATCTGGTGGTTATTATGTGTCAGCACCAGCGGATAAGATTTTTGCTGAACCTTCCACTTTAACTGGATCTATTGGTGTTATTATGCAAAGCATTAACTTTGGTGGATTTCTTGAAAAGCATGGGGTTGATTTCATGACGATTAAAAGTGATAAGCATAAGGATATTATGTCCCCAGCAAGAGATATGACTAAAGAAGAAAAAAAGATTATGCAATCCATGGTTGATGAAATGTATGATGAATTTATTGATGTAGTTGTGGATGGTCGTGGTATGGATGAAGGTACTGTACGTGAGTTAGCAGACGGTCGTGTATATACTGGTAAACAGGCAGAAGAGAATGGGCTTGTCGATGAAGTCGGAACGTATGATGATGCACTTGCAGCGTTAAAAGATGATTATGATTTAGAAGATGCGGCAGTGATTGAATATAATAATAACTTAGATTTCTTCACTTCATTTGGAGCTAGTATGAATAATTTATTTAATAAAGATAATTTAAATTTAGATACAATTAAGAGCATGGTTCAACAGTCCAATGAACCGCGTATACTATATATGAATTAAAGAAAGTGAGGGATTTAAATGGATATGACAATGGATGGATATGAAGAAGAGCCAGTCAAAACAGAAGAAACTACTGATGAACGACGTTACGCTGGTTTTTGGATTCGGTTTTGGGCCTATATTGTCGATGTAATGATCGTTTTCAGCGTAAAAGGATTGTTTTTAAGCCCGCTTGCTTTCCTTAATAATGGTGTTCCTTATGAAATTGGATTTTGGACATTGAATGGTATACTAGGCGGAATCATTTATTTCGCTTATTTTGCCTTGATGACAAGGTATTTCCAACAAACTGCCGGTAAAATGATTTTTGGTTTGAAAGTCATTTCCACAGATAATAAAAAACCTGTCTGGTCAGATATATTTTTCAGAGAAGTAGTGGGAAGATTTATTTATAATTTATTTACTGTGTTAAAATTGCTTTACATTATTGTTGGTTTTACAAAATATAAGCAAGGACTTCATGATTATATCGGAAACACATATGTAATCCATGAGAGAGGCTAAATATAATGGGACGAGAATCTTTTAAAAGACAAACGACTGGCTACAGCTGATAAAGCTTAATTATGAGTGTATGATGTAATTGCTGTTGAAAAGAGCGGAAATCTATGACCATTCTTGTAAGGAGGAGCTATCCTTGTGTGGAAGATACACATTACTTCGAGATGAGATGAAGATAAGGCAGCGATTTGATATCGACAGGGAAATCGCGGATTATGGTCCAAGTTATAACATTGCGCCTGGTCAAAATGTGCTTGCTGTCATCCATGATGGGAATGATCGGCGAGCTGGATATTTGCGATGGGGACTTGTCCCTTTTTGGGCAAAAGATGAACGTATTGGTTATAAAATGATTAATGCTAGAAGTGAAACGATTGATGAGAAGGCAAGTTTTAAGCATTTATTGATGAGGAAAAGATGTTTAATTATTGCTGATAGTTTCTATGAGTGGCGAAAGACAGAAGCAGGTAAAACACCGATACGTTTTCAGCTGCCGAATGAAGGCTTGTTCGCATTTGCGGGACTTTGGGATAAATGGCAGAATGGTCATGATGCATTGTTTACATGTACTATGTTAACGAGAGAATCGAATGATTTTATGAAACCAATCCATCATCGCATGCCAATTATATTACCGAAAAACAAAGAAGCGGAATGGATTTCTTCGTCTTTTCAAGACAGACATGCTGTGAAATCATTTGTTGAAACATTAGATACGGAAGAATTAATGGCCTATCCAGTTAGTGATTATGTAAATAATGCAAAACATAATGATGCTCGTTGCATCGAACCAATAACAACTGATTCATAAATGTAAAAGGAGACTTGCATAGATGATAAATGTTCTGTTCGTATGTTTAGGAAATATTTGCCGTTCACCAATGGCAGAAGCAATTTTAAGACATCGCTTAAAAGAAGCTGGATTAGATAAACAAGTATTGGTCGATTCAGCCGGAACAGGTGATTATCACATTGGTCATGTACCACATGAAGGAACAAGGGAAAAACTTGATGCATATGAGATTTCTTATGACGGAATGAAGGCGAGACAAGTACAATCATCTGATTTTGAGCAATTTGATTACATTATTGCTATGGACGATAGTAATATGAAACATTTAAAAGATAACTTTGATTTTAAACAGGCAGAAGTTTGTCGAATGATGGATTTTGTCTCAGATGCGAAAGAAGACAATGTACCTGATCCTTATTTTACGAGAAATTTTGATTATACGTATGAATTGCTTTCAGAGGCTTGTGAGGACTTTATAGAATATATTATAAAAAAACATCATATAAAAGGTTAGGAGACAGTAAAAATGGGTAAAAGAACACTATGGACTGGAATCATAACAGGAGCTGCAATTGGTGGATTAGTCACTTTATTTAATCAAGAGACGAGAAAATACGTAAAAGATACAGCAGAAGAGGCATACAATCAAACAAATCATTTCTTGCAAAATCCAGAAGATGGAGTAAATAAAGTTAGACAAGGTATTGTTTCAGTAAATCGTTTTGTTGCAGATAACACAGATGGTGCGATGAATGCTCTGTCACAAGCGGAAAATACTTTACAGAAGTTTTTAAAATAAATGTTGTTTAAATGTATGGCTGGTCGTTGGGAGTTGATGGGGAATGACAGAAAAAATAAACACGATAAAGCAATTGGTGGAACGTATTAATGATGCAGATGTAGCTGGTTTATCTGCACAACTTGCATACTTCTTTTTATTATCCTTATTTCCGTTTTTGCTTTTTCTTGTAACATTGATGGGATTTATCCCCCTTAGTAGTGAATCAGTCATGCAATTTCTTGATTCATTTTTACCTGGTGATGTCTCAGATATGATTAGAGACAATTTAGAAACACTTGTTAATAATAGAAGTGGTGGATTGCTTTCTATCGGGATTCTCGGGACAATATGGTCGGCTTCGAATGGGTTTAATGCGATAACAAAATCATTTAATAAAGCTTATCAAGTGGAAGAAGATCGTTCTTTTATTTTGAATCGTTTAATTGCACTTGGTCTTATGTTAGGCCTTGTTCTTGTTATTGCAGTTGCATTGGTTGGTGCTGTGTTTGGAAAAGTGATTGGTGAATATGTTTTTGGTTTTATTGGCTTGGATGATTATGTTGACGCTTGGAATGTGATTCGTTGGGTTGTTACAACAGTTACTTTATTTCTAGTGTTATTTATCATTTATATACTAGCCCCGAATGAAAAAATCAAAATGAAAGATGTTGTTTTAGGTGCAGTATTTGCAACTATTGCTTGGCAAGTTGTTTCACTTGGCTTTTCCTATTATGTTAATAATCTAGGAAACTATTCTGCGACTTATGGCAGTCTTGGTACAGTGATTGTATTGATGATTTGGCTTTATCTTTCGGGAATCATCATTACAACTGGCGGTGTAATTAATGCGTATGTAAAAGAACGTCGATTAAGTTAAAGATGATGTTTATTCAAGCACTGGGATTAGTCCTAGTGCTTTTTTAATTACAATAATTAACAAAAAAGTCAGTTTGATAATCGGGATTTCGGTTAATAATTACATCTGGAATCTCGTTCCTTCAACTGTAAGAGTAAACAGACAAATTGCTTATACTTCGACATTTTATGTATAATTAATTTAAGTACTATTTGATCTAGTGACTAAAATGGAGGTAAAAAAATGAAATTTATTTGGAACGAGGATCACTCGGAAACATCTTTTGGATTTGGTGATCTACATATCTCTTCAGACGATACGAAAGGGTACCGCCCATTTCAATTAATGGTATCTAGTATAGCTGGGTGTAGTGCAGGAGTTTTTCATAAAATTCTCGAGAAACAAAGACTAGAATATGATCATTTATCAATTGATGCGGATGTAGTTAGAAATGAAGAACAAGTGAATCGTATTGAAAAAATAACACTTCATTTTACGATTGAGGGAAAGG
>DATGUH010000036.1:0-4134 GCA_035301445.1 Pseudogracilibacillus sp.
TTGTTTCAAAGTTTGAACAGCATTGATCAATTCAGGCATGTTTTCTGGATTGCCCGGTCCGTTAGATAACATAATTCCATCTGGTTTAAATCGTTCCATTTCTTCTGTTTCGCAATTATATGGAACGACTGTTATATGACATCCACAAGAGGTTAGTTCATGCAGAATGCTTTGTTTCACACCTAAATCTATAACTACAATGCGCTTCCCATGTCCAGGAATAATGTAGGGCTTAGAAATGGACACTTTTTCTAACATATCCATCTCATTGCTATCGTTTAGGAAAGCATTCGGTTGAAGTGTCTCATCAGCATCCAACATCTTTCCTTTCATTACCCCTTCTTCACGGATTAATTTCGTTAACTGTCTTGTATCAATACCGCTTATTCCAGGTATATTATGTCTTTTCAAATACGTATCTACATTCTCTTCGCTGCGAAAATTACTAGGTGCATCATATAATTCATGAACGATTAAACCATCAATTGCCGGTGAAATAGCTTCAAAGTCGTCACGATTAACACCATAAGCCCCAATAGTTGGAAAAGTAGTTACAACAATTTTCCCTGTATAAGAAGGGTCTGTCATCATTTCCTGATAGCCACTCATACCTGTGAAAAATATAACTTCCCCTGCTTCTCGTACATTTCCGCCGAATGCTTCTCCTATAAATTCTGTTCCATTCTCCAAGACGAGTTTTCTTTTAGTCATTTGCTTTCACCTCATATACGACATTTCCTTCCATAATGGTCGTAACTGGAACACCGCTCACTTCCCAGCCATGAAAAGGGGTGTTTTTCCCTTTTGAGTAAAATGTTTCTTTATCTATCATTTCTGTTCTATCTAGGTCAATTAATGTTAAATCGGCAATGGCATCCTCTTGTAACACTCCATACGGAAGTCCAAATACTTCAGCTGGCTTCATAGTCATTCTTTCTACAAGTTGCTGTAACGTCATTTTGTCTGTTTTTACTAAATGGGTATATAATAACGGAAATGCAGTTTCCAAACCAACAATACCGAATGGTGCTTTCAACATTCCTTGTGCTTTTTCATCAGCAGCATGTGGTGCATGATCTGTTGCAATAAAATCAATTGTGCCATCTAATAATCCTTCCATTAATGCATCACGGTCTGCCTTACTTCTAAGTGGTGGATTCATTTTTAGATTTGGATCATCTTTTTGTATGTCGTCCTCTGTTAACAATAAATGGTGCGGTGTTACTTCGGCTGTTACATGAATGCCCGCTTTTTTAGCATCTCGGATGACTCTGACAGATTCTTTCGTACTGACATGGCAAACGTGATAATGACATCCTGCAGTTTCGGCTAGCAATACATCACGTGCAATTTGAACGGATTCACATGCATTATAAATTCCCGGCAAGTCCAGTCGTTCACTTACATCACCTTTATGTACTACACCGCCGTATAAAATCGAATTATCTTCACAATGTGCAACAATCGCTTTATTTTGTTTAGCAGCTTCTTGCATTGCTTCTAACATCTGTCCAGCAGTTTGAATGCCAACCCCGTCATCCGTAAAAGCAAATACGGTTTCCTTACTAATTGCCGTAATGTCAGAACGTTCTGTTCCACTAAGCCCTTTCGTAATCGATGCATACGGTAATACGCGAATTAGTGCATCTTCTGCTATTTTTTCATTCAAACGTCTTACTTGCTCAGGATGATCTGGTACTGGATTTGTATTCGGCATCGCACATACAGTTGTAAATCCACCTCTTGCAGCTGCTTCTGTACCTGTTTTAATGGTCTCTTTATGTTCACCGCCTGGTTCTCGTAAATGAATATGAACATCGATAAAACCAGGTGTGAGCAATTTACCTTCACAATTAATCGTCTTATCAGCTGGTTCATCAACCTTTGTTGCAATTGCTTTTATTTTCTTATCTTCAATTAGCACATCGCATGTTTGTAATTGATTGTTTAGTATCTGTTTCGCATTTTGTAATTTGATTTTCATTAATAAGCCCCCATTTTAATAATTGTGTAGTGATGACTGCCATTCTTACATAAACGCCATGATTCATTTGCCTAAAAATTCTTGAACGTTCGCATTCCACTAAATCAGAATCGATTTCAACACCACGATTTACAGGTGCTGGATGCATAATAATTGCTTTGTCTTTCATTCGTGCTTCTCTTTCTTTTGTTAGGCCAAATTGTTCCAAATAATGATCTTGTTCAGCCTGATTTGTTTCGTGTCGCTCATTTTGTACGCGCAGTAACATAAGTACATCCGCTGTTTCGACTGCTTCATCCATTGATAGATATGGATATTGGAGTGTTTCATCCTTATATACCTGTGGTGCAGAAAAATAAACTTCAGCACCTAAACGGCTCAAAATAGCTGCATTGGATTTTGCCACTCTACTATGTTTAATATCTCCAGCAATGACCACTTTCAGGTGATCAAAGTGCTCAAATTCCTCATAAATGGTACAAACATCAAGCAGACTTTGTGTCGGATGATCCTTTTTGCCTGCCCCTGCATTGACAATCGGAATATGGAGTGACTCTTTAAGTGCTTCTGCCCACTGATCATCTTCATGACGAATGACGAGCACATCTGCTCCAATCGCTTCAAAAGTTTTTGCAGTGTCATATAATGTTTCACCTTTTTGGACACTGGAGGTCGTTGTACTTAAATCGAGTACTTCCATGCCCAACTTCTTCTCTGCTACCGTAAAACTCATTTTTGTTCTTGTGCTCGGTTCAAAGAAAAGATTAGCTGCGAATAATTGTTTTTGAAATGTAATTGGTTGATCTCTAAGTTTCACAGCAAGTTGTAATATATCCATAATTTCTTGTTTAGACATTTCTTCAACAGATATAATGTGTTTCAATGGTAGCACTCCTTTTTTTATATTAAAAAAGCCTTTTTCACAAACAGGTTGCGAAAAAGGCATGCGTAAATCTAATAGCATGAACAATCTAATTAGCAACCTTCTAAATTTCACGGAATTTAGTTAAAGGTTATTTATTCTCTTTTTTGATAAATACATACTTCTTCTGTTTCATCTAATTCACTCAAAGCGACCATAATGACTTCTTCTCTAGAAGTCGGAATATTCTTTCCAACATAGTCTGCTCTAATTGGTAATTCCCTATGCCCTCTATCTATTAATACAGCAAGTTGAATTTGGGAAGGACGATCAATGTCCATCAAAGCATCCATCGCTGCTCTTACGGTTCTACCAGTGTATAGAACATCATCGACTAATATAGCAGTCTTATCTTTAATTACGGCTGAAATGTCCGCTTTATTCAGTGTAGGCTCAGCAGTCACTTCTTCAAGATCATCACGATATAAAGTAATATCCAATTCACCAAATGGTACTTCAATATGCTCAATTTGATAAATTTTTTCTTGCAATCTTTTTGCCAATGGTAAGCCTCGTGTTTTGATACCGATTAATACGAGATCTTCTCCACCTTTATTTCGCTCAACAATTTCGTGTGCAATTCTAGTCAAAGCTCTGTTAACCGCTGATTCATCAAGTACGATTGTTTTTTTATCCATTCTACTCCTCCATAAAATAGACATAAAAAATCCTTTTACCCATTGTGAGGATAAAAGGATATAAATACATACAGAAATACATATATATTGTCCGTTTCCTTTTTAGCCTCACAGGACTATATTAAAGGTCTTCTTCATTACTTACTTATTTCTAACTTGAAAATAAATACAAGTTACCCCTTGTAGGAGTTTTAAGTTGTTATTATTATTTCAAAGTATCGACTAATTGTCAAGCATAGTTATCAAACGGTTCAATCGGGCGCACTTAGACACCACTTTTTCAACAATTCATTATTGGACGCGAAATTGAACGATTTACAATTGAGTAATATTTTGGTTCTATGTCAATTGTTGGGGTGAGATAAAAATCTCACTCCAATTTATTACCTTGTTTGGTTTTCATTCCGGAGGTAATTTCTCCCTTTCCGCGGGCGGCTGATGAGCCTCCTTAGGCTCACGCCTTGCGGGGTCTCATCTAGGCCTCTGCTCCCGCAGGAGTGTCAAAATTACCTCCGGAATGACTGTTTGTTTTTCCCTCTTTATCCAACTCGCATATTCATTTTTTTATACTGATGATGAAGTAGTACACG
>DATGUH010000037.1:0-8448 GCA_035301445.1 Pseudogracilibacillus sp.
GAATGTAATCATATATCTACCCAATCATATACGGTCTGGCAGTTACAGCGAAGAGGTCACACCTGTTCCCATCTCGAACACAGTAGTTAAGCTCTTCAGCGCTGATGGTAGTTGAGACTTTGTCTCCGCAAGAGTAGGACGTTGCCAGGCTATCATAACAGCTTATTCACTTATAAAAAGTGGATAAGCTGTTATTTTTTACTTTGTATCAATATAATAGAAGATTTAGTAAAAGTATTTTTAGAACTAGTGCTTTAAAAAATTCCATTAATTCAACAAAGTATGATAAAATATGATAGATATAATGAGTATGTTTTTTGAAGGTGAATGAATGTCAAATAAAATTATTAAAGGCACGATGATGTTAACAGGAGCGGCCTTTTTATCAAAATTTCTTGGGATGATTTATGTTATACCCTTTAATGAAATTGTTGGTTATCAAGGAATGGCTCTATATTACTATGCTTATAATCCATATACAATATTGATTAGTATTTCAACGATTGGTATACCATTAGCTGTCTCAAAAATTGTTTCAAGATACAATTCGCTTGGGTATTATGATACTGGTATAAAAGTGTTTAAAGCTAGTTTGATCTTAATGGTTGTAACGGGTTTTATGGCCTTTCTTATACTCTATTTTGGTTCAGAGTGGTTTGCAGCAAGATTTACTGATGAGGATATGAAAGGAAACTCTATTGCAGATGTTGCTAAAGTAATGAGAATGGTCAGTTTTGCCTTGTTAGTGATTCCGGGAATGAGCGTTTTTAGGGGATTCTTACAAGGTAATGAAATGATGCATCCAACTGCTATTTCACAAGTTGTAGAGCAAATTGTGCGTGTAGTATTTGTACTTGTGTCAGCTTATTTAATTATTTCAGTTTATAATGAAAGTATTACCCTTGCAGTAAGTTATGCAACCTTTGCGGCACTTATTGGTGCTCTTGCATCATGTGTAGTTCTACTTAGATATTGGAGGCAAATCAAGCCTCAATTAGATTATCAACGTCAAGCGCAAGAGAAAAAATTGAACATTAGTATGAAATCACTATCTATAGAATTATTGTCCTATGCAGGACCATTTGTACTTGTAGGAATTGCTATTCCTTTATATCAAGCAGTAGATTCTTTTACATTTAATAAGGCAATGGTTATTGCGGGATATAAAGAAATAGCAGAATTAGCACTGGCTACAATTAATATGAATGGACATAAGTTAATCAGTATTCCAATTACGATTGCGACTGGATTGTCTTTGACTATTGTTCCAGCGCTGACATCTTCTTTTACAAATAATGATTGGAAAAAACTAAATAAGGAAATCAACCAAGCACTGCAGATTGTACTTTTACTTGTCATTCCTTCTATAGTCGGACTTTCTGCATTAGCACCTGAAGCATATGGTGCATTATTTGGAATGGCCAATTTAGATTTTACAGGGAATTTACTTGCTTGGTACTCACCAGTGGCATTATTATTCGCATTATATACAGTTACAGCAGCCATTTTACAAGGAGTCAATGAGCAACGATTTGCCTTAATTAGTTTGGCGGCAGGCTTTTTGATAAAATTAATCTGTAATTCAGTATTTATACATATGATTGGTGCGAAGGGCTCTATTTTTGCTACAGGTTTAGCTGTCATTGTAGCTGTGTCATTGAACCTTATAAAAATTTACAGATCCATTGAGTTTAATTTTATCCAGACATTGAAAAGAACGTTATTTATGGTGATTTTCAGTGGTGTGATGCTTCTAATTATCTTACTTTTAAAAAAGGGATTAATCTTTGTATTACCGTTCGATACAAGTCGTTTTGCAGCTGCTGTAATGCTGGGAATTGGCGTATGCGTGGGCGCTGTTGTCTACTTGTACCTTACTTATAAATCTACACTGTTAGATTTTGTTTTGGGAGATACGAATATATTGAGTCGTTTCAGGAGGAAAAGTCATGCGGATTGATAAATTACTTTCTCATGCAGGTTTTGGGACGCGAAAATCAGTTAAACAATTATTAAAGAAAAAGATTGTCCAAGTTGATGGTAAGATAATTACAAAAGGAGATAAGCAGGTCAATCCGGATCAATCTATTATCTTTGTAGACGATCAAAAAGTAGTATATAAAAAATATATTTATTTAATGCTGCATAAACCGTCTGGTGTAGTATCGGCGACCACTGATAATCGTGATCGTACAGTGATTGATCTTGT
The DNA here is from genome assembly GCA_035301445.1 of Pseudogracilibacillus sp. Classification (GTDB taxonomy): domain Bacteria; phylum Bacillota; class Bacilli; order Bacillales; family Amphibacillaceae; genus Pseudogracilibacillus. Next base: position 2,210 of record DATGUH010000037.1, read on the forward strand.
TCCGACATCTTATGCACATTATGAGATGGCTCCTGTCGGCCGGCTTGATAAAGATACGGAAGGGTTGTTATTGCTGACGAATGATGGACAGATGAATCATACACTCACTTCGCCAAAAAAATCTGTGACGAAAACGTATTTTGCAAAAATTGATGGTTATGTTACTGAAAAGGAAGTAGAAGCATTTCAAGATGGTGTTTTGCTTAACGATGGTTATAAAACAGAACCGGCAATTTTACGTATCTTGAAACAAGATGATATATCAGAAATTGAATTAGATATAACTGAAGGGAAATTTCATCAGGTAAAACGGATGTTTCAGGCAGTAAATATGACTGTCGTTTATTTAAAAAGGATTAAAATGGGTCCCATTACATTAGATGAACAATTACCAATCGGGAAGATAAGACCTTTAAATGATCAAGAAATGAAAGAACTAAATAATATAAACAATGATTAGAGGTGATGATATGGCCCAACTAGTTAAACTATACGATTATATTTCCAGATATGAGTCCAATCCATATCATTACCCAAGTCAATACATTCGGTTAAAAAAAGAAAATTGGAGAAAGTTGCAAGATAGATGGCTGTCTGAAGTGAACAGTTTTTCAAAAATTGTACAAGAATCAGAGTCTGAGCCAAAAAAGTCAAAATGGCTTCCGTTTAACCGAAATCAACAAACGGCTGAACAACACACAAATTTAAATAATCCTCCATTACCTAATACGGAAGCACAACTAAAACAATACTTTCTAAACCAGCTTTATCCGATTCAATTAAAGTGGGCTACATCAACCATTTCACATGAATCATTTACAAAAGTGAGTTTAAGAGATAAAGAGACGTTAAAATATTTCTTACAGCGATTTCCAGATATTTATTTCTTGATGTATCATCCTGTATTTAATATAAAGAAAGCCCCTATTGATGCAGAAATAATATTAATCAGTCCATTTGATATTGAGATTATTAGTTTTATTCATGAACATGCTGAAGCAACGATTTTAGCGACAAATGATCGAAAATGGACAGTAGAATCAGAGACTAACCAAAAGTCAATCTTGAGCCCAGTAATATCATTAAAGCGAACAGACCAAATTATTAAGAGTATTTTGCAAACAAACAATATAAAAATTCCGATTAAGAAATCTATTATTTCTTACAATAATCATATATTGTATACTACGGAGCCATATCAAACAAATATTATTGGGAAACAAGATTACCCTAAGTGGTTCGAACAAAAAAGGGCTTTAACTTCATCTTTAAAAAGTGTTCAATTAAAGGCTATGGAAGCTCTGTTAAGTCATTGTCAAACAAATGCAGTCCGCCGTCCTGAGTGGAATGATGAGCAACATAATAGCTATTATAATGATCAAGAGGAACTTTAAAATGTACATATTTATTGTTAATCCTGCAGCTGGTAATGGTAAAGCAGAGAAAATATATCAACGTTTGAAAGAAACAGATATATTTAAAAAAACGAATATTGTCAGTTATCATACCGACTACAAAGGTCATGCTGAGGAACTGATCAAACAATTACATACGTTCTATGATAAAAGAACAATTGAAGCGCTTGTTGTTATCGGCGGAGATGGAACGATGCATGAAGTAATAAATGGCCTGAAAAACTGGCAAGTCCCAATTTCTTTTATTCCTGGAGGTTCAGGGAATGATTTTAAAAGAGGAATAGGTATGTCAGACTCGCCAGAGAAAATAATGAAAGCCTTGTTAAAAAAGAAGCGCCCAGCAGAGTATTGGATAGGAGAATTCACACCCCAACAACGAAAAAGACGTTTTTTTGTTAATTGTTTTGGGATAGGCTTTGATGCACAAGTATCGAAACGAGCGAATCAGTTTTATTTTAAAAAATGGCTTCATCGATTACACCTGTCATCCCTCCTTTATTTGCTATCTCTGCTGTATGAATTGGTGCGTTATAAACCTATTGAATTAACAATGGAAGTGGACGGGGAACCTATTCATTTTGAACGTGTTTTTTTATTAACAATCAATAATCATCCTTATTTTGGCGGGGGTATGAAAATAAACCCGCTTGCTCATAATAACGGTCAAACGCTTTCGATTCTCGTAATCGATTCCATATCTAAATGGAAAGTGCTCGCTTTATTAGGAACAGTTTTTACTGGTAAGCATCTTCAATTTAAAGGTGTACATACTTTTGAAGGTAGAGAAATTACACTGAGTTCTGAGTCACCGGCACCATATCAAACTGATGGTGAAACGGGCACAACCCAGCATGTACATGTGAATAAGAGAAATAAGCCAGTCCATATTCTTGGGCATAAAAATGGGTAATACCCTTTAAAAGCAAAACTTACTAAATTAAATTGCTGTCTCTTTTTTGATTTGATTAATTGCCTGTAACCATTTTTTTATATTTGCTTCATTTTCCGTAATGTGATCAATAAAGGAGTGAGCATTTTCCCCTTTGATACTATAATAATATACTTCTGGGAGTAGTCTAGAAATATGATCACCATTGTGTTGATGTGCCATGATAGATCGTACTAGTGCTTTTATTCGCTTATATTCTGCTTCTGTTACGGATTTATAGAGTAATTGTTCATCTAATAAGTCATGCAATAATGTTAATTGATTATGCATTGTTAAAATCATGCTAATAATCACCTCTCTGTTATTGTTGCCAAGATGTATGATACTATACATGAAGAATAATAATTAATAAATGGGAGGGAATAATAATGGAAACGTTGCAAATTGGCAAAGCAAAACTTACTTGGCTCAACGGTGGCGACAATCACCTTGATGGTGGAGCAATGTTCGGTGTAGTTCCTAAAGCATTATGGAGCCGCAAATATCCAGCGAATAACCGTAATCAGATTGCATTACGAACGGACCCAATCTTACTTGAGTTACATAATAAATATTATTTGATTGATACTGGTCTAGGATATAATAAATTGTCAGACAAGCAAAAAAGGAATTTTGGCGTTGAGGAAGAATCACAAATAAATGAAGATTTACAATTGTTAGGGTTAACCGTTGATGATATTGACTACATATTAATGACACATCTTCATTTTGATCATGCATGTGGGCTAACTACTCAGCAAGGAGATATATTTAAACCTACTTTTAAAAATGCGACTATTATTACAAGTGACACAGAGTGGCATGAAATGAGAAATCCAAATATTCGTTCCATTAATACTTATTGGAAGATGAACTGGGAAGCAATTGTTCAAAATGTATATGCCTTTTCAAGTGAAATAAATCTAACAGATGAGTTACGTATGATTCACACAGGGGGTCATAGTGACGGACACTGTATTCTTATTTATGAGGATGGTAAAGATTGTTTCATACATATGGCAGACTTAATGGCAACACATGCGCATCAAAATAAATTGTGGGCAATGGCGTATGACGACTATCCAGTAACATCTGTTCACGAAAAGGAAAAATGGATGGCATATGGATACGAGAGAGAAGCATGGTATACATTTTATCACGACACACACTACAGAGCGTTACGTTTTGATAAAGAAGGAAACCAAATAGGGGAGCTGTCACGAAAGAAGAGAGTAAAACAGTAACTTAGATTTTTCAGAGAATTATTTAAAATTATATGTCAGAGGAACTCGTGGAAAAATAATTTGCAGTGAAGTCACTAGGGAGGTCCATAGCATCTTATTGTGAAAAGTAACAACTTAAATTGACATATAAAAAGTCATCCATGTAATTGGATGACTTAACTTGCAGGTTGGGAATCAACAATAATGCCTGATTTTGTATCAATGTGGAAATCGTACTGTTTGTTTTCCCCATCGATATTGCGGCTGATTCCTCCTCTATATGTATCATATATAAGTCCGTTCTTTTCTAGTTGTTCTGGTTTCATGTAAATCCATGAACCGTTGATTGGACCATTTTCTTTAAAAGTTTCTTTTGCATTTTTTAATGCCCGATCAGGAGTTAATCTTCTATTTGCTGGTAATGTCTGCCCGAGCAAATAACCACCGAGTACTCCGATACCAAGTGCAAGTAATACATTTTTCTGATTCAATATACTCACCTCTATTAGTTTTCTTTATTATAAGTATACATGATTTAAAGAAAGATCAAAAAGAATTCACTTTATAAAATAAAAAGGAGCGTAATACAATGCAACAAGATACCTTAAATATGTTTCAGACGTTAACAGAGTTACAAGGCGCACCAGGTAATGAAAAACGCGTTCGTGACTATATGACAGGCGAACTTAAAAAGTATTCAGATGAGATTATTAACGATAACCTAGGTAGTGTATTTGGAATTAAAAAAGGAAAAGGTCCTCGGGTGATGGTTGCCGGACATATGGACGAAGTTGGGTTCATGGTTACTCAAATTACAGAAAACGGGATGATTCGTTTTCAAACACTTGGCGGTTGGTGGAACCAAGTAATGTTAGCACAACGTGTGCAAGTGATGACAAAAGAAGGGATAATTCCTGGTGTTATTGCTTCAACTCCACCACATTTATTGACACCTGAACAACGAAAAAAACCGATGGAAGTAAAAGAAATGTTAATTGATATTGGAGCAGATGATAGAGAGGATGCGAAGAAAATAGGTGTAGAACCAGGTGATGCTATCTTACCTGTCTGTCCATTTACACCGATGGCGAACGAAAAGAAAATCCTCGCTAAATCATGGGATAATCGATATGGTTGTGGGTTATCTATAGAGTTACTAAAAGAATTGCAACACGATACACTACCAAATGAACTATATTCCGGTGCGACGGTACAAGAAGAAGTTGGTCTCCGCGGTGCACAATCTGCAGCAAATATGATCAAGCCTGACATATTTTATGCATTGGATGCTTCGCCAGCTAATGATACAACAGGTGATAAAGACGCTTTTGGACAACTTGGTGAAGGTGCTTTAGTACGTATTTTTGATCGAACAATGATTACCCATCATGGAATGCGGGATTTCGTCCTAGATACAGCCAAAACGAATGACATTCCATATCAATATTATATTTCCCAAGGCGGTACAGATGCTGGACGCGTACATACATCTGGTGATGGGGTACCTTCAGCGGTTATTGGTATTTGTTCTCGTTATATTCATACTGCAGCTTCTATGATACATGTAGATGATTATGCTGCAGCTAAAGAACTTATTGTGAATCTAGTAAAAAATACAGATCAATCAGCCGTGGATACAATTAGACAGAAATAAGGCGACCCATCATGAATATTGTAATAGGTTCAAAAAATAAAACAAAAATAGCTGCAGTAGAAACTGTTTTTCCAAATGCATTTGTTCATTCAGTCGATGCTCCATCAGATGTTTCCAATCAACCAATTGGAGATGAAGAAACACGGCTAGGTGCGATGAATCGGGCATATTATGCACAAAGAAACAAGTCAAAAAGTATTGGTATTGGATTGGAAGGCGGCGTTATGTATGTAAAGGACCAGCTTTACTTATGTAATTGGGGTGCTCTTCAAACGGAAAAAGGGAATGTGTACACGGCAGCTGGTGCAAGAATAACCCTTCCAAATGAATTTAAAGCACAGATTAAGGAAGGATACGAACTTGCAGAAATAATGAATGTTTTCACCGAAAAAAAAGATATTCGAAACCATGAAGGTGCAATTGGCATTTTCACGAATGATTTAGTAGATCGTAGCGCTATGTTTGTACATGTTGTTACTCTGCTAAAAGGGCAATATAAGTATGATCAACATAAAGTAAAAGGTTCTTGATAAAATTCAAGAACCTTTTACTACTTTAATTACTCATATACGTATTTTAAAACTTCAAGTGCTTGTTCAACGTTTTCAACGGTTACGTTTGCTTTGTTGGATAATTCTTTCAATGGATGAATTAAGGAATCCGGTCGAATCAAGATAGTTGGTTTGTTTAAAGCAACCGCTGTGCTCAAATCCATCGCTGTGTTCCATTGCTTATACTGTTCGCCAAATAAGGCGATTACAATATCTGCTTTTTGCATTAAAACAGTTGTACGAAAGTTGTTAATGTCAGATGCTGCATCATCTTTATAAACCTTTCCCGGTTGAGTACCGAGAATATCTTCACCGACATTGTCCGAGCGATCGTGATTTGTTTGGGGTGCTACAAAAGTGAGTGGCAATTTTAACTTTTTTGCCTGTTCTTCTAATTCTTCTCGCCAATTTGTGTGAATTTCTCCTGCTAAGTATACGGTTAAATTCATTATCATCCCTCCAAATGTA
>DATGUH010000038.1:0-6223 GCA_035301445.1 Pseudogracilibacillus sp.
TCTCCATCAGAAAAAACGAGTAAAAATTTATTTTTTTCCCGACGTTTCAATAATTTCTCCGCAGCTAAACGGATACTAAAACCATCCCGATTATCTTCCTCTGCTTCTAACTGCATAATTGTCGCGCCTGTATTAGAGTGCAGATTATCTTGGAATCGATGTACTTCATGAAAATAATTCGGATGATGGGTTTCTGTCCCCCGGGTTGTATCTTCCCAAAATCCCACAATAGAATGAGGGATGCGCAATTGCTCCAGCACTTCATGAAATAAAACAATCCCGCGTTTTGTTTCTTCCATCTTGGAATCCATGGAAGCAGAACAATCAACAAGTAGGGTAAATGCTGCATCCACTTCTTTTGATTCAAAGGCTTTTTTATAAAATACTCTTGGATTATTGTCCACTACAAGAGGAAGGAGATTTTTCGACAATCGTCCAAAGAGCAAATTTTTATGAGGTGCATTCCGCTTATGTTCAAGTGTTTTTTCTATTGTATTGGCAAGTTTCCTTCTATATGGGTCAATTGTTTCTACCGTTTTTCTATATGTTTCTTTTTCTGTTTCAGTTGGAGTAGAAGCTTCCTTTATCTTAGTAACGGCATACTTATTCTCTCGTCCATATAATGCTCCACCAGCAGATTCGCTACCTTTAGATTCTTGCTTTTGCAATGCACCTGTTTCAGAAAAGTCATTTTGCTCACTTTGCTGCGAATCGCCTTGTATATTCGCCAGAGCTTGATCTCCTTCTTCTGTTTCACGTGCTCCCCCTCCTAGAATTTCCGTTTTTGTTCCTACATCCAATTCAAACTGCAGGAAATTCTGTTTACGGTCACTATTTTCATTTTCTCTATGCCATGTAGAGAAAGGTTGATCAAATACTTCCTGATCTTCTTGATTTACCTTTTCTGTATCATCATTGGCTAGGGGATCTGTCCGCGTCAACTCATCAAACAGAGTACGTTCAGTAAAATGGCTCAAATGTTTAATTGGAAATGTAAAATAATCATGCAACATATCGGTATAGTTATTTTCTAATGTGTAGACTATCCGTTTAGCAACTTGAACAATTTCTTGTGTATTCGTACATGAAAAAACGTCAAAAAGATGTGGGCGAAGTTTTTCCAGCTGTAACTTCTGGTTAGGACTTGCCTCTTTAAAATTTGGATCCGGATCCTCTGCATACAGCTGCAAATATATTAAACAAAACAATTCATCCAGGGCTAAGCTTCGTACTTTATTCGCTTTTAACTGTGTATGAAAGTGATGCTTCATCGCTTTCAGTCGTGTTAAAAAGTCCCGCTTCGTTCCCGGTCTTCGTTGTTGAATGAGGGCTTCAAGACGTACATCCTCCAAACAAGTTACCAGTTGAGCAGCAAATTTTGGCAAAGAAGTTTGTTCAAGTTCTTTAAAATAGGCTTGCAAAGCGGGGATATCTGATTGTTGCATTGTACCCATCGTACGTAGCAAAACATCTGTCGTGTATCCTGCTTTTTTCATATCTGGCCAGGGAACATCCCAAAAACTGCTCCCCGACACTTCTTGGTTGATTAAATCGACGACAGCACCGTGACTATAAACAAATTGAAATGCCTTCTGCTTCATAAGTACTGATGTTAAATCTTGAAGTAATAAGTAAAAACCACTATCTACATCAGTTCTATGCCATTGTTTAATCAAAGGAATTCCTCCTCTCCCCTCATTTTATACCTTTACAGTCATTCAACTTTCAAACAGCGTTTCAGCAATACTTTTTACGAATTCTTTTTCCCGTTCTTCATCGAGCTTATCGACAATCGCCCTTAAAATTGCTCGTTTCGGCGGAATCATCGTACTTAAATCACAAGCATCCAGCAAAGCACGAATAGATGCTGCATCTTCAGACAACTTCCCTTGTCCTACCGCTTCGATAAGATCCCCTGATAAAGTTACAAATGATTCTACCAGCGATTTTTTCTCCAGCCGTGTATTTGACTGAATCAATTGCATTAACTGTTCTCCTTGAATGTACGGTACATCGATGACGATAAAACGGTTTTTCAATGCTTCATTCAACGGGACCGTTCCAATATAACCTTCATTAATTGCAGCAATAACGTTAAAGCCTTTTTCCGCTGTTATAACTTCATTTGTAAAAGGATTCGTTATCTTTCTACGATAATCAAGTATCCCATTTATAAGCGGCAATGTTTCCGACATCGCCATATTAATCTCGTCAACATATAAAAAAGTACCTTTATCCATCGCGTTTATAACCGGACCCGGGACAAATTCAATTTCCTGTCTATCTTCTTTATAGGTCAACGTTTTAAAACCAAGTAAACTCTCAGCATCCAAATCCACCGAACAATTCACACTGAACATTGGTTGATGGAATATATATGACAAAGCTTCACCAAACTTCGTCTTTCCTGAACCAGTCGGTCCTTTTAACAGTACGTTTTTTCCCATTGCTAAGGCTGTTACTGCATCAACCAATAACGACGCATCTGGTGGAACGTATCCAGTTTTTCCTATCAATGAAGTTAAATCATCATCTGAATGCCATGTCGATGGAAGCATTTCTTTTATATTTTCTGGTAAGTATTGATCATAATTCATAATTTGCTCCTTTCAATCGCTATTATTGCAAGTATGTTTTTATTCAACGGCTTATGCCTTGATACAATTAGATTTTCTTTATTCAACAGCTAGTGCTACTATACAAAAGAAAAGTGATATTTTCATTAAAAACACCTCATTTCTAATGAGTGAAAAGGAATATTAGTAATCATATAACATTAATAAAAGATAACTATTTAATAACAAGATGTAATGTGGTATATAATTCTTTACAACACATAATATTGTGTTAGAATGACACCACATGATTAAAAAAGGAGTATTTATGTTGCGAAAAAAATGGTTATTTATGTTGTCCCTAGTATTGATTATCGGTATACTTGCCGCATGCGGAGATGACAACAACGAAGATAAAGCAAATGATGAACAGGCCGAAATGCCAGAACCGGATTTAGAAGGTATCCCGGATATTGTGGCAGATGTGAATGATGGAGAAGTAACAAAAGAAGATTTTGAAGCAACGTATCAGCAACAATTCCAGCAAATGGCTATGCAAGCGCAAATGTCTGGTCAAAATATGGATGAAATAGATCAAGATGAATTAAAAGAACAAACTGCAGATGGACTTGTTGGACAAGAGTTGCTTATGCAGGAAGCAAATGATCGCGTCTCAGACATCTCAGATGATGATATAGACGAAACAATTGATCAAGTAGTTGAACAAAATGGTATGGAGTCCAAGGACGAACTTCTTGATGCTTTGAAAGAACAACAAGACATGGATGAAGATGAATTCATGGAACAGATCGAAACACAAGTCAGAGTGGATAAACTTCTTGAAGAGGAATCTGGAGACCTCGAACCTTCCGAAGACGAGGTAAAGGAAGCATATGAAGATATGAAAAAACAACAAGAAGAAGCTGACTCCGATGAAGATGTACCTGAATTTGACGAAATGGAAGATCAATTGAAGGAACAATTAAAACAACAAAATCAACAAGAAGTAACCGAAGATTTAGTAGCTAAACTACGTGAAGATGCAGATGTAAAAATTCATCTGTAATCAAAGACAACATTAATATTTTATAAATAGCAGTCCGTTTATGTCATGCATGAACGGACTGTTTTTGGTTTCATCCATTAGCCCTAACCCTACTAGATTATTTCACTCGATCAACAACCTCTTCTCCCCTAAAATAAACCTTACTTATTTGACCAATATCCGTAATCTCCAATCCCGGAACTCCACTTGTTATCAAAAAATTAGCATCCATTCCTCTTGCGATTTTTCCAAATTGGTCTTCTTTCTCCATAATTGCTGCTGGATTAGCTGTCAACAAAGCAAGTATTTCATTTTCATCCAATCCATCATGATACAAAGCTTTCATACTAGGTTGTGCTATCTGCATTAATACATCAGGCCCTTGTAAAGATTCTTCTGGCAAGTCGAGCCACCAAGCATCATACGGTGGCAAGTAGGCATCACTTGCAATAGAAACATCGATATTATTTCGGACTAATTGTCTTATATTTTCCGGTGAATTTGGTTCCAAGTGAGTGCCTCCCATCGGTGTTGCAACTATTTCCACACCCTGTCGTTTCGCCTGTTTTATTTGCTCTTTTGTAATACCGTGTGCATGATGTAACACATCTACACCGGCATCTAAAGTCATCTGTATACCTTCTTCTCCAGCTACGTGTACTCCTATTCGTTTACCGGATTCATGATAGATGCTAACGATTCGCTTTAATTCTTCGGGCGTAAAGAGGATTTCTCCCGCTCTTGGTACTTCATCCTTTGTAAAATTTGCTGGAGTGGCATTTATAAATATATTTTCTCCTGGATAATCATTTTGCCAGGAGATATTTTTAACTAAAAAGGGATCAGAAAGGTCGCTTAAATGTACCTTCTCTGACCTAGTTACAGAAGTAAAATGTGCTAGTTCCTCAAAACCAATGGAGACACTTGCTGCTGCAAATGAAACATCCATTGGAAGGTCATAAATATTAGCCCGATAATCTGCAATCGAAAAATCACTAGCCGGATGCCCGCATATTTGCTCACCAACAGCAGTTATTCCGGACGTTAACGCACCAAGCAGAATAGACTTTCCTGCCATAAAATGTGTGTTTTGCGTTATTGGATACAAACTAGCCGGAGCAAATTCTAAAAGATGTGTATGACAATCAACCAAGGATGGCGTTACAACATTACTTGAAAAATCTTTTATTGGAAATGCAGGAAATTGCTTTTGTAGTTCTTGGATTTCTCCAACTTCCATGATATACCCGTCATTGATAACCATACCGCCATCATAAATCGTACCAGCTTCACTAACCGTTACCAATTTCCCAGCATGGATAATGTATGCATTTCTCATTTAAGACACCACCAATAAAGGAGTTAAGAAAAAACCTAGAATACATGCAGTTACGATTCGAATAACCATCCCAATTAACGCTGCACCAATAACCTCTTTTTCAAGCAAATCAGTTGATTCCGCCCATATTGCAGGTATTTGACCAATAAGTACATAGATTGGCAAGCCTGAATTCGCTAAAACAAAGGAACCGACAATTAAACGAGGATCAATTGAAGATGCTACATTAGCCAAGTCAGCGACTGCAAGTGTCGGTGCTACTAAAAATGAAGTAATTCCTGTGTCCGCTTCAATACTAAGCATTGTAAATAATGAAGCCATACCTGTCTCAATCGGCTGCCATATACCAGCGAATCTTAAGATACCAATCAAAATAAATACAACGACTACAGCTGGAATAATTACCAAGAAAAGAACCCTAGTACCTTCTTTTGCTGATGAAAAGATTGTATTAAAAAATGTTGTATTAGGTGTGAAGAGTGGAAGTTCATAAAGCCTAATTTTCTTAGTATCTCGGTATATCGTCATCTTTAAAATGAAAGGAACTACAACCATAGGGGCAAATATCGCCAATATGATTAACGGAAAAGCATTAATGTTAAAAACAGATAATGCCATTAAACCGAGTACAAAGGTCGCAAACGATTGTGGAGATTGAACCATTGTTGCAACAGCTATTTTTTGCTCAGACTTTGTAGCATTAGCCTTCAAAAGAATCGGCCCTGCAATTTTTCCTGCAGCATTGATATCCCCTAGGAGATTATACGCACTCGGTATAATGACAGCAGGATTGATTTTCATCCAACGCATCACTGGTACAAAAATCCGTATCAAGCCATCTGTAAATCCTAGCCTTTCGAGTAAACGACCAATGACAACACTGACAATGACTGCCATTCCGACCTCACTCGTCAAAAAAGTATCTACGACAACCGGAGTTACCTCTTTGAATATTGTATCGAACATTTTAGAAAGCGAGTCAGGAGTCAGGAATAATACAACAAGAGCAATGAGAATAATTACGACGCCAATAATCTCAAACAGTTGCCATTTAGAGCGTTGGTGTGACTGATTTTCTTTTTCCATATTCTTTCCTCCAGGCTTTTTACTAACAGCCTATGGTGAAGTAACAGATATGTGCCTAGCAAAATGATTCAGTCATCTTTTTACACATAACATGATTTGTCCATCACCCGAATACCTATAGTGTAAGAGCTCTACTTATACATAGGAGGTAAAAGTTATGTTGCAAGCAATCCTGGAGTTATTTACTACGACACAAAA
>DATGUH010000039.1:0-2206 GCA_035301445.1 Pseudogracilibacillus sp.
GTGAAGTAATTTTAATGCTATAATAACGAGAGAGGTGAAGTAATATGCCATTTGACGGGATTGTGACCCTTGAAGTTAACCATGAATTACAAGATATTCTTATAGGTGGGAAAATAAATAAAATTCATCAGCCGACAACAACTGAAATGATCATTTCGGTGCGTAATCATAGCAAAAATCATACATTGCTTTTATCCGTACATCCTAGTTATGCTCGTATGCATTTAACGAAGGAAAAAATGAAAAATCCAGCAGAACCCCCGATGTTTTGTATGGTCATGCGAAAACATTTACAAAGTGCTGTCATTAAAGAAATCAAGCAAATAGATATGGATCGGATTATTGCTGTACATTTTAACGCAATGAATGAAATTGGGGATATGACTGAAAAAACACTATATATTGAAATTATGGGACGTCACAGTAATATCGTGCTTGTAAATGAACAAAACAAGAAAATTATTGATTGCATTAAGCATATCCCACCGTTTCAAAACAGATATCGTTCACTCCTTCCTGGTGCGGATTATATTCAACCACCAAGTCAAAATAAGCTGGATCCTCTAAAAAGTGATGCAGCATCAATCGTTAAGAAATTAGACTTTAACGCCGGTAAACTTGACCAACAACTTACAAGTATTATTGCTGGCATATCGAGAGTAGTTGGAAAAGAAATTGTCCACAAAGTTCGGCTTGGTTCAGCAGCTGCATACGAAGAACAAATTGAAAAGCTACAAAATTTACTTCAACAAAGAGACTTTTCACCAGCCATTTATGAAGGTAAAAAAGAGGATTTTCATGTGTTACCTTTGACACATTTAACAAATGGTCAGCAATTTGACAACGTTCATGAAATGCTCGATGCATTTTACCGTGATAAAGCTACTCGCGATCGTGTAAAACAGCAAATGAAAGATCTCATTCGTCTCATTAAAAATGAATTAAATAAAAATACGCGTAAGTTAGATATTCATCAAAAGACATTAAAGAAAGCCAATAAGAAAGAAGACTTTCGTAAAAAAGGCGAGCTCTTAACTGCGAATATGCACATTGTTGAACGAGGAGATAAAGAAGTGTCTGTTATTGATTATTATGATCCATTACAATCGGAAATAATAATCAAATTAGATACGGAAAAAGCACCGAGCGAGAATGCACAAACTTTCTTTAAAAAATATAAAAAGTTATCTGCTGCAGAAGAAATGGCTCAAAAAGAAATCATTAAAACGAAACAGGAAATAGCTTATTTAGAAGACTTACTCGTTCAAATCGAACACGCACGTGATGAGGATCTGGAAGATATACGAACAGAACTCCAAGATGAAGGATATATTAAAAAGCAGAAGAAAAAGAAGAAAAAAACAACCAAACCGATGCCAGAAAAATTCACTGCGCATGATGGAACACCAATTTATGTTGGTAGAAATAATAAACAAAATGAATATGTCACCCATAAACTAGCAAATAAAAATGATATGTGGTTACATACATTGGATATTCCAGGTTCGCATATTATTATCAAATCAAACAACCCAACACAGGAAACGATAGAAGAAGCAGCTATACTCGCAGCCCATTACAGTAAAGCACAAGGCTCTGCATCAGTTCCTGTTGATTATACACAAGTAAAATATGTAAAAAAGCCATCAGGCGCTAAACCCGGATTTGTAACTTATTCCAATCAAAAAACATTGTATGTTACTCCAACCGAGGAACTCGTCCAAGCATTACGGAAGAATAACGAGTCATGATAAGAATGCATAGTGGATTCTTCAATGGTGGAAACCTCAGACAAAGTACGTGAGAAAATATCATTAATTAACCGAGGTAGGCTCTCCAGCCATATGAAACGTAGGAAATGTACGTAGACTCCTGCGTGAGAAAAAGGCCTAGATAAGACAAGTGAAGCAAAGCCTGAACTTGGCTTAGCAGCCGCACGCGGAAAGCGGAGTACATTTCCGAAGTGACATATTCACGCTATTCTTATTGGGTTTTATTGGCTCAACACAATTAAATATTAAATGACTTTAATAGGGTCACCAACACTATTTGACAAAGAGCCGCCAAAAAAGCAATGCAGTTATATTCTGCATTGCTTTTTAAGAATGTATACGTGTATTACCCGTAAACAAATCGCTTGTTGGTATTCCTATTAAAGTTATCATTTATTGTTCTAGACAATTCAAGCTGAATATTTATTTGCGGC
>DATGUH010000040.1:0-24920 GCA_035301445.1 Pseudogracilibacillus sp.
ATAATGCTACAAAAACAACAAACAATGATTTTAAGTCCATATACAGAAATTTATGATTTAGTTGTGCCCAAAGATAACTTCCTTCGTAGACTGAATGAACTAATAGACTTTTCTTTTGTTTACGATGAATTAAATGATAAATACTGTCATACGAATGGTCGGAATGCGATTGACCCGATTCGTATGTTTAAATATTTACTTCTTAAAACCATCTTTGACTTATCTGATGTAGATATTGTGGAACGTTCTAAATATGATATGTCATTTAAATTTTTCCTAGACATGGCTCCAGAGGAATCCGTAATTGAACCAAGTTCGTTAACCAAGTTTCGTAAATTACGGTTAAAAGACGTAAATCTATTAGATATGTTGATCAATAAAACAGTGGAAATTGCCATTGAAAAAGAAGTTATAAAGTGTAATTCTATCATCGTTGACGCCACCCATACAAAGGCTCGTTATAATCAAAAATCACCAAAGGAAATACTGGCGGATCGCTCCAAGAAACTTCGAAAATCCGTTTATGAAATTGATGAATCCATGAAGGTAAAATTCCCATCCAAATCGGCAACGAATGAGTTAGGAGATGAAATTGAATACTGCCAAAAACTAATGAATGTGATTGAAAATGAAGAAGCAATTTCCCAATATCCGAAAGTAAAAGAGAAACTGAACTTATTAAAAGAAACCGTAAGTGACGACATTGAACATTTACGAATCTCTGAAGATGAAGATGCGAAAATTGGCCACAAAACGAAAGATACCTCCTTTTTTGGCTATAAAACACATATAGCGATGAGTGAGGAAAGAATCATTACGGCAGCTACGGTTACTACTGGTGAGAAAAATGATGGAAAAGAATTAGAAACATTGATTGAAAAAAGTAAAGAAGCTGGTATGGAAGTAAACACAGTCATTGGAGATGCGGCTTATTCAGAAAAGGGAAATATTGAATACACCAATAAAAATGAAGTGGAGTTAGTGGCCAAGTTAAACCCGATAACACAAGGTACTCGCACGAAAGAAGATGAATTTGAATTTAATAAAGATGCTGGAATGTATGTCTGTAAGGCTGGTCATATGGCTATACGGAAAGCTCGTCAGGGAAAGAAAAACGTCGGCAAAAACCAAAAAGATACATATTATTTTGACGTTGAAAAATGCAAAGTTTGTCCATTTAGAGAGGGCTGTTATACAGCTGGAGCCAAAAGCAAAACCTACTCTGTTACTATAAAATCAGATGAACATAGTAAACAGGCGAAATTCCAAGAAACGGATTATTTTAAAGAAAAATCCAAAGAACGCTATAAAATAGAAGCGAAAAATAGTGAATTAAAACATAGACACGGGTATGATGTTTCGAAATCCTCGGGTCTAATTAGCATGGAAATGCAAGGGGCCATGGCAATATTTACTGTAAATCTAAAACGAATCATGAAGCTGATGAGGTAAAATAAGCAAAAAAGAATACAAAAATCCATAAAAAGACGACTCAAAATTTCCAAAAAAGAATTAGAGTCGTCTTTTTCATTATAAATCTTTAATTTTGCTGAAAAGTCATAAGATTTTCAGTGGCCTCTAAGAAAGAGATGGGTTGACAACCTAACAAAAGCGGATGACATTGTTATAAATGTGTTCGCATCTGTTTCGGCTATTCATTTTAATAAAGTGCAAGATGGGAATAGCTCCCTGTTAATGATTGGCAGTATTATTCTATATCTATTTTTTCATCGAGTTGTTGTTTTAGTTGCTCCAACTCTTTTTGTTGTTCTGGTGTAGATTCATGATATGCAGCGTCGATTGTACGTCTGATTGCTTCTTTATCTTGTTCCCGGTACTCATGTTCATGATGATCTTCATGATTATTATCCCCACTAAAGAAGTCTTCAATCATGTCTTTAGCTTGTTCAAATAGATTTTTTTCCATGTTAAAAACCTCCTAACGTACTGTTTTTCATTTCTGATTTTTTACGGTTCACATCACGATAAAGTGAATTGGAATCGTTACCTTTGGAAATGAAACTAGGAAATTCAGGGTCTTCTGTCAGTACGTCATCTGTATCCATTGTTGAATTACTACTTTCTTCTTTATAAGTCGAGGATAATTGATCAGATTTATTTCTTGAATTAGGATTATTCCTAGTCATTGGTACGCTCCTTTACAACTACATCTTATAAATACTTGCCAATAAACAGGGTAAAATGGCAAAAAGTGAACGTCTAACTATGACGTTCACTTTTAGTATGAGAAGGTACCATATAATTATGAAAGGGAATATGTGTTATTTAAGAAACAATCGGATTTTTGATGTTAAAGTATTCATTTAAAAATTTAGCTACGCCATTTTCTTCATTGGTGACTGTAAAGTGAGAGGCTAAAGATTTTAACTCATCGATAGCATTTTCCATGGCAACTCCAACTCCAGCATATTCGATCATTTCCAAATCATTCGGACCATCACCGAATGCAATAATCCGATTCTTTGGAATATGAAATGCTTCGGCTACTCTTTTTAAGCCTTCTCGTTTGTTCATACTATGATTCATCACTTCGATAACGTGAAAAGGTGCTCCCCAATTTCTATGGTCTACAAAATCCGTTTTAAGTTCATCCAATTGATTTGTCAAAATATCAAGCTGATCCGTATCCGGATATAGCAACATGCCAGTCGGGGATTGTTTTAAGTTTTGTTTTAAATCACCGACAAAAATGGAATCATCAGATCCTGTGTCTTTGTAAAAGTTAGCAATTTCCTTGTCGAATCTTTCCAAATAAACGTCATCCTGAACTGCTGCAAGTACGTTTTTTGCATCAAGCGATAAACTTAGATCAATTACTTCCATTGCTGTAGGAAGTTGTAATGGTAAATGGTATGATTCCCATTTTTTATCGAGTGGATGATGGATGAACGCACCATTGGAATTAATCATCGGAGTGTTCAATCCCAACTCTTGATAGTAAAAGGTACTAAGTCTGTTCGCTCGCCCAGTTGCAATAACAACAATGTGACCGTTGTCTGTTAAATGCTTGATGATTTGTTTGGATTCATCCGTGATTCTCTTATCATCTGTTAACATTGTTCCGTCCAAATCTAAAGCAATTAAATATTTTTCCTTCAATACAATCACCTCATTATTCCACAGTGTAGCAAAAATATACGAAAAGCTCTATTAATTATGTTTTAGTTTACAATTGAATATATATTCATTCATAATAGAAGTAGCCTGACGAAAAGAGGGAAATACATGATTCATTTAATGGAAACGACACTTAAAGATATTCCTGTACTACATATTGTGAATGCGCAAGATTATGATAAAGTCTTACCAACTGTTATATATTATCATGGTTATAATGGGGAGAAAGAAAGTAGTTTGACACTTGCTTATAAAATTGTCGAAAAAGGTTATCGCGTGATTTTACCCGATTGTATGTATCACGGATCTAGAAGCAAGGGCATGAGTAATACTGAATTTGATCTTGCTTTTTGGGATGTGGTCATGCAATCAATTGAAGAATTAGCTGATTTATCAGATGCTTTAGTGGAAAAAGGTTATAGCACAAAGGATCGTATTGGTATTGGCGGAACAAGTATGGGTGGTATCATTTCGTATGGTGCTCTTGTACGTTATGATTGGATTAAAACGGCAGCAGTTCTAATGGGTACACCATACATGACAGATTATGCGAAAGCCCTCATAAAGGAATTTAACAAAGTTAATGAACATCAAGTAACAAAAGAGGTAGAACATGATGTAATGGAAAGCTTATCTAGTTATGATTTAAGTTTGCATCCAAATGCGTTGAACAATCGACCTTTATTTATTTGGCACGGTGAAGAAGATAAAGTAGTACCGTATAAATATAGTCCTTCTTTTTATGAATCAATTAAAGAATATTATGATTCTTTGGAGAATATTCAATTTTCAAGTGAAAATGGTCGTGCACATCATGTGAGCAAACGGTCAATGAACGAGGCTGCTGCTTGGTTCGAAAAACACCTCTAGGCAAGCGACTTCATTTTTAAAAAGAGACAAAATATGTTTAAATATAAGTATATTGAGTAAGGAGGTTATCATAGATGGATGAAGCTCTGAAAGACAATATGATTGGTGCATTAGAAAATGTCATCGACCCTGAGTTAGGGATAGATATTGTCAATCTAGGTTTGATATATGGTGTTGATCTTGATGAAGATGGTCTTTGCACAGTAACAATGACGCTTACCTCAATGGGGTGTCCACTTGCAGGTCATATTGAAGCAGACGTAAAAGGTGCGCTGCGAGATATTCCACAGATAAAAGAAATTGTTGTTGACATCATTTGGGATCCACCGTGGGGGAAAGATAAAATGTCTAGATATGCAAAAATTGCACTCGGTATTCCAGATTAATTATCTTGGTGATAAAGGTTGATTCTAATAAAGGATCAGCCTTTTGTATAGTTTATTTTTTTAAAACAGACAGATACAATAAGGGGGGGAACTGATGGAGCGATATTGGATAACGCCCCAACCAATTTCTATTGATGAATGTATAAACAAAGTAGTTCGACCTGAGGCAGGAGCAATTAGTACATTTATCGGTATTGCCCGGGAATTTACAAGAGGTAAAAGAACTTTATATTTAGAATACGAAGCTTACATACCTATGGCTGTTAAGCAACTTGAAAGAATAGGTGATGAGATTGGTACTAAGTGGCCAGATACACTTGTGTCAATTGCACATCGTACAGGTAGATTGAATATTTCAGAAGTCGCTGTTGCCATTGCCGTATCATCTCCACACCGTGATCAAGCGTTTAAAGCAAGTCGGTATGCAATAGAGCGAATAAAAGAAATTGTCCCGATTTGGAAAAAGGAACATTGGGAAGATGGAACGAAATGGATTGGTGATCAAAAAGAAACGATATCTTATGTAGAAAATAATAAATCAGCTAAGGAGGGACAAAGTGATTAAAGTTTTGTTATTTGCTGAATTACAAGAACGGGCAGGGAAGTCTGAAGTGATGGTCGAGGCTGACTCGATATCTGTCCAAGAATTAAAAGAAAAGTACTTATTAAAATACGATATGGCCGATTTACTTGCCCAGGCAATGCTTGCGGTAAATGAGGAATATAGTGAAGAGGATACGGTTTTAAAATCCGGTGATACAGTGGCCTTTATTCCACCGGTTAGCGGTGGATAGCTGGAGACTATTTTTTGTAAAGTAAAATAGTCTCTTTTTTGTGATTTGAAGCTACCCATTTCGTTCTCATTGAAAAATCTGTACAGTATTAGAAAAACGTTATAAATATAATCGGTTTAACCCCATATTTGAGATAGGATAATGAATAGTCCAATAACAAAACAATACGTACTAAATAAAACTAGCTTTCCTCGCATCATAATATGGATAAAAGCCTTTAAAGCATAATAGGTAGCAATCATTGCTGCTAAAAAAGCAATCATATATGGGATCCACATTTGTTCAGCTGAAACAGCAAAATATACATCTTTTATAGACATGATATTTATACCAAACCCGACAGGAATGAATAATAAAAATGAAAAACGAAGCGTTGTTTCACGATTTAAGCCAAGTAGCATTCCGGCAACAATTGTTGTACCAGAACGGCTAATACCTGGAATTAATGCAAGTGTTTGACAAAGGCCAATGATAACAGCGTCTGTCCATTTCATATCGATAGCTGTTTTATGACCGTGTTGATGTTGTATCAACCATATGAAAAAACTCGTAATTAAAAATGCAATTCCAATATAAAGTACTTTGGATAAAGTGTCACTGATGAAGTTTTCTAAAAGTAGTCCTAATACACCTGTCATAAGTGTCGCCAAAAGGAGATATGAACTGAATCGAAAACTAGTTGCGTACTTATTTTCTCTTTTTTGAAGGTACAGGAATGACTCCTTAACAAGCGTAATAAGGTCTCTTCGGTATACCATTATTACAGCTAACAATGATCCGAAATGGACGATGATTTCAAAAGTGAGACCGTACGTTTCTACGTTGAAAAAATGCCGCAAAAGAACAAGATGTCCGCTAGATGAAATAGGAAGAGGTTCTGTAAATCCTTGTATAACACCTAGAATGATGAATTTAATTAATAAGAACAATGAATTGATCATGGATACACAACCTTTTAGCTTTTATCCAAAGTTATGAAACAAGCTGTAAAGATATGTGTAAACAGCATACTTTTTAACAAAAAACAGGGGCAGGATATACTAAAACGTATCCCTGCCCCTGTTCTATTTACTGTTCCGTATCGACACTTAGAACATTATCCATAATAAGAATGATAATAAATACAACACCAGAATAT
This sequence comes from Pseudogracilibacillus sp., assembly GCA_035301445.1. Taxonomy (GTDB): domain Bacteria; phylum Bacillota; class Bacilli; order Bacillales; family Amphibacillaceae; genus Pseudogracilibacillus. The sequence goes on from DATGUH010000040.1 coordinate 6,327, forward strand.
ACAATGGATTGTACCATATTGAATGTGTCGCCAGCCATACTTGATAATATGTATGCTAATGCAGCACCAATAAGCAATGCCCATACAATTGTCATGATATATTTCATTTACCATACACCTCGTTATACGTAATAAAGCATGTCATTTACTTTTTACAAAAAGAAATCTTCCCTTTAAGGAGTAAAATGACGGCAGTAATTAGGTTAATTATATCAAATTTATAATGGAAAGCAAACGATTTTATTGAAATATATAAGGTATTACGGAAAATATTTTTCTTGCATAGATAGTAAAAATAGCTTAAAGTTAATACCAAGTCATAATATTTGATATTAATTGGAGGTTGACTTGATGGGTGTTGGTGTATTAGGTGCTGGACATTACGCACCAGATAATATTGTTACAAACAAAGATTTAGAAAAAATTGTAGATACAACAGATGAGTGGATCCGTACTAGAACGGGAATAGAAGAACGAAGACTTGCTAAGGAAGATGAAGATAGTTCAGATATGGCGTACGAGGCGAGTAAAAAAGCGTTAAAAGACGCTGGAGTTGAAGCATCTGAATTAGACATGATTATTGTCGCAACAGTGACACCAGATACGCCGTTTCCATCAGTTGCCTGTATGATTCAAGACAAACTTGGAGCCAACAATGCCGCAGCAATGGATGTTGGGGCAGCTTGTGCCGGGTTCATGTACGCCATGATTACTGCCCAACAATTTTTAGAGACGGGTAGCTATAAACGCATACTCATTGTAGGTGTTGATAAATTATCGAAAATTATTGATTGGAATGATCGTAACACTTGTGTCTTGCTTGGTGATGGTGCAGGTGCAGCAGTAATGGGAGAAGTATCAGACGGTAGAGGCATATTATCATTTGAATTAGGATCAGATGGCTCAAAAGGAAAAGAATTATATCAAAATGAGCATGGATTTATGTATATGAATGGTAGAGAAGTGTTTAAGTTCGCTGTCAGACAGATGCCTAATTCATCGGAGAAAGTGATAGAGAAAGCAGGCCTTAAAAAAGATGATGTTGACTTTTTAGTTCCACATCAAGCCAATATTAGAATTATGGAAGCAGCAAGAGAACGTATCGGAATACCTGAGGAGAAGATGGCTAAGTCCATTCATAAATATGGTAATAATTCATCTGCTTCGATTCCAATTGCACTTTCAGAATCACTTTCACAAGGGAAAATTCAAGATGATGATGTGATTGTCCTTGTTGGTTTTGGAGGCGGCTTAACATGGGGAGCAGTCACACTTAGATGGGGAAAGTAAGATTCGAGAATTTTTTTATTAGTAAAGCAAAGTTTGTTATAATCAATGTAAAAAAGAGACATGTAAGCAAGGAGGAAAACAATGGATAAACGAAGGGTCGTTATAACGGGTGTTGGTGCTGTCACTCCACTTGGAAACGATGCGCAAACGTTATGGGACGGTGTCGTTCAAGGTAAATCCGGTATTGATTATATTACGAAGGTTGATAAGGAAGCATTTCCAGTACATGTAGCAGCAGAGGTAAAGGATTTTGACCCACTCCAATTTATGGATAAAAAAGAAAAACGTAAAATGGATTACTTTACACAATATGCAGTAGCAGCATCTAAAATGGCAGTAGAAGATGCAAAATTAGAAATTAATGATGAAAATCGTGATCGTGTCGGTGTCTGGATTGGATGCGGTATTGGCGGCATGGATGTTTATGAACAACAAGTAAGAAGGTTTATTGACAGAGGTTATAAGAAAGTAAGTCCATTTTTTGTACCTATGTTGATTCCGGATATGGCTGCAGGTCAAGTATCCATTCAGTTAGGCGCTAAAGGGATTAATTCCTGTACGGTAACAGCATGTGCTTCAGGTACTAATTCTATCGGAGATGCTTATAAAGCCGTGGAACGTGGAGCGGTTGATTATATTATTGCAGGTGGTACAGAATCACCGATTACAAACATGGCTTTTGCCGGATTTTCTTCCATGAGAGCTTTATCACTCAATGACGATCCAAGTACAGCTAGCAGGCCATTCGATAAAAATCGTGATGGATTTGTAATGGGTGAAGGTGCTGGTATACTAGTAATGGAAACACTTGAATCTGCTCTTGAAAGAGACGCAACTATTTATGCTGAAATTGTTGGTTATGGTTCAACTGGAGATGCATATCATATTACAGCACCTGCCGAAGATGGAGAAGGTGCAGCAGGTGCAATGCAGCAAGCAATAAATGATGCTGGATGTGAGTTAAATGAAATTGATTATATTAACGCACATGGCACAAGTACAGAGATGAATGATAAAATTGAAACTGCTGCAATTAAAGAAATTTTTGGTGATCATGCATATGAACTTGCCGTTTCATCAACAAAATCAATGACTGGCCATTTACTTGGTGCAGCTGGTGGAGTCGAAGGCGTTCTTTCGGTAAAATCCATTGCTGAAGGCATACTTCCACCAACTATTAATTATGAAACATCTGATGAGGCGTGTGATTTAGATTATGTGCCAAATAAGTCACGAAAACAAGATGTTAACATGGTATTGAGTAACTCATTTGGTTTTGGTGGTCATAATGCTTGTCTTGTATTTAAAAAATATAAATGAATTAATTGATTATATTGGGCTGATAAGGGAGCTTTACAAGAAGTTCCTTTATCAGTTTTTTTAATTAAAGGAGGGCGACATGCTCTACCATCTTTACTATCCTTTAATAGTTGTAAATCCACCTATAACCGCCCTTATTGCTAGGAAAACTCCATAAGAAGTCGTATATCCAAATATAATCGACTATATTCAAAAGAAACACTCATATTAGTAGCATATCTGCAATAATCGTATATAATCTGAAAAACCTACAATGTTTGTATATCTAGAATATTGTCTAACTTACAAAAAATCTCCCAACTAGTCACATTTTTAGTTTAATCACCCTATTTAGGCGAATAATTGATTTCATTCATGCAATAAGGACAAGCCGCATAAATTGGAATAGGACAAGTTTATGGGGTGATGCCGTGACAATTATACTGTTATTCTTAAGTGGGTTTGGAATGGCGGTTGCTGGTGGGGTAACACTGATTGCATATTTGAATTTCCTTCCTGCTGGGATTGATTGGATGGAATATTTTATATTTGTTTCAGGCAGGCTAGAAAGTTATTTACTCCCAATCGGTTTTATCTTGATGGCGATTGCGCTTTCCCTCTTACCGTCGAAATATTAATTTATTCCCAAAATGTGAGAATAAGAATGGACAAGGACGGTCATAATGGTATATAAAGGAATCAGAAAAAGCGAGGGAAAATGCGTGAAATATTTATATGATATTTGGGTTAATTGGTTTGAAGGAGAAGAACAAGGATATAACGTCTGTCATTACCATGAATGGAGAAAAAAGGACAAGCTTGAAGTTTTAGAACAAATACCAATTGTACACGTTAAGGAAAGTTTTTTTCATTATGTTGAAAATAGTTTAAATGACTTGCCTCCTACTCTTTTAGAAATGATAGAGAATCATTGTTATAAAAGAAAAGGCATTGATAAAGAAAATTTACGATATGCAGCAATAGTTACGGATGGAACTGGAATAATCGCCTTTGACACAAATGGTTATCAAATTGCAGTGAAAAAAAGCCGTTTAATTCCTAGGCAAGAACAACAAGTATATAAGGCTTGTCAAACTATGGAACAGATGGATTTCGAACATACACCACTTGAAAAAGGAGAGCAAGAGAACATTTCGTTATTGTCTTTATCGCCAAAATATATGTATGGATTGACAAGGCGAGAGAGACAGTTGAAAAAAATATTGATGATTGCTATGGATCATTTACAATCATCAAATGACCGTAATGAATTATTGTATTGGTTGTCTGAATGGGATAATAAAAAATGGCTTACATACTTGCACCATGAAAATATAAAAGATATCTGGCAAGTATTGTATGATGAAGTTGTTGTTGGTTGGAGTGAAGCACATGAAGCACTTTGTCTTCAAATGATTAAAGGAAATACATTTTTGGAAAACTTTTGGAAACAAGAACAAACTGATTATAATCCAAGCTCAAAGTCATAATGGATTAGAAAGTATATAAACGATAATAAAAAAGTCAGGCAGTCTCATCTTTTGATGACTACCTGATTTTTTGTATTATTTAAATTCCCATTTTCTGTTTAGCTATTTGCAATGTTTCGTTTGCCACTTCATTTGCTTTTTTAGCTCCATCTCTTAAGATATCATCGAGTTCATCAGAATGAATTAATGTTTCGTATCTTTCTTGGATAGGAGTTAGTTTTGTTGTCACAGCTTCTGCTACAGCCTTTTTAAAATCACCGTATTGTTTATCAGCAAAAGTTGCTTCTGCTTCAGTAATAGAAATATTTTGACAAGCGGCATAAATGGTCAATAAATTGGAAACACCTGCTTTGTTTTCTTTATCAAATTTTACAATGCCTTCTGAATCTGTAACAGCACTTTTAATCTTTTTTTCCATTTTTTTCGGAGTATCAGTCATATAGATAGTTGCCTTTGCATTTTCATCCGACTTGCTCATTTTTTTCGTTGGTTCTTGTAAAGACATGATTCTAGCACCTACATCTGGAATCTTAATATCAGGTATAGTAAATGTCTTACCGAACTTTTGATTAAAGCGTTCAGCAATATCACGTGTCAACTCCAAGTGCTGTGTTTGGTCTTCACCAACTGGGACAAGATTTGTATTATATAAAAGTATATCAGCAATCATTAGTGCCGGATATGTAAAAAGAGCTGAAGATACGGCACTTCTTCCTTCTGATTTATCTTTGAACTGTGTCATTCTTTCTAGTTCACCCATATACGTAATAGACTGTATCATCCATGCAAGTTCTGTATGTGCTGGGACGTCTGATTGTACGAATAAAGTCACTTTTTCTGGATCAAGTCCTGCTGCGATATATAAAGCAGCTAGAGAACGCGTGTTATCCTTCAATGCTTTTGGGTCTTGCGGTACGGTGATAGCATGCTGATTAACGATGCAAAAGTGACATTGATAGTTCTCCTGTAACTGCACAAATTGTTGTATCGCCCCGAGATAATTACCTAAAGTCAATGTACCACTTGGCTGAACGCCTGAAAAAATTGATTTCATCATTTTATCCTCCATTTTAAGCTGTATATATATGAAAATGTAATTTGTATTGATTAATATAAATGATATAATATGCTTTTTAGTAAAGCAAGCGAGGGGAAAGAGACATATGGAACGTATTTTGATAAATTGGCCATTAATAAAAAAAGTTTGTCTGAAATGTGAACAAAACTTGTTAAAAAAAGTTGGATATTATTGTTTACAATATGTATAAATTGGGTAACATACTTGTATCAAAGCATTTTTCGCATATTATTCATTTGTGAAAAATTTTTTTCAGAAAAACTCGAAACCCTCTACCTTTTACTTGACAATTGTAGTATAATTTAAGTTGTAGGTTGGTTTCAATGATATATTACTTTTAATTAGGAACTAGCTCATGATGGAACTTCCCTAAAGGCATCATATATGAAAAAATGCCTTATCAAATAAATGGAAGTGACATTTATTGTGATACTTATCACAATGTTAATATGAGCTTTACCATATAGTTTAATTACTTCACCGTAAGGACTACGGGTTGAGCCCAAATATGCTGGGAATCTCAGTAGTATAGGCTGAGAAGTTTAATATGAGACATTTTTTTAGAAATGGAGTGAAGTTGCATGGTAACACTCTATACTTCCCCAAGTTGTACCTCTTGCAGAAAAGCGAAAGCATGGTTGGAGGAACATGATATTGGTTATAGAGAAAGAAATATATTTTCTGAGCCATTGTCACTTGATGAAATTAAAGAAATTCTGCGAATGACTGAGGATGGAACAGATGAAATAATTTCCACAAGGTCTAAAGTTTTTCAGAAGCTTGATGTGAATATCGATCAGCTTCCACTCAAAGATTTATTTGAGTTAATTCAAAAAAACCCTGGTCTTCTCCGGCGTCCTATCATCCTTGATGATAAAAGGTTGCAAGTCGGTTACAATGAAGATGAAATTCGTAGATTTCTCCCAAGAACAGTACGCACCTTTCAACTGCGTGAAGCGCAGAAAATGGTGAACTAATAATAGGAGCCTTGTTATTAAAACCGTAAACTAACTGCTATATAGTTTGCGGTTTTTTAGTGTCTTTCATGAGATGAAGCTCAGTTGCATATTATAATTTTAGTGTTGAATAATTGAAAATATTAACGTAAGATAGTATATTAATATGCATAAAGGTATATATAGGCAGCAGTCATTTCATAAAAAGACTATGCTGCATATACTAACATTAAAATATTAAGTTATATAATTAGAAAGTAATCTCTTCCACCTCATTCTTTTAAGGTGCAGGATATGTGTTTATGAATTATGTATAGAAGGGAGAGGTAAGACATGGAAATTGAAAGGATTAATGAAAACACAGTTAAGTTTTACATCTCTTATGTAGATATTGAGGATCGCGGTTTTGAAAGAGAAGATATTTGGTATAATCGCGAGCGTAGTGAACAATTATTTTGGCAAATGATGGATGAAGTCAATTATAAAGAGGATTTTTCCGTGGAGGGACCATTATGGATTCAAGTACAAGCGCTTGAAAAAGGTCTTGAGATTCTTGTAACAAAGGCACATCTCTCCAAGGGTGGCACTCCAGTTGACTCCATTGAAGATATAGACGAAACAATTGATATTACGATTAATGAAAAAGCAAAACAAATGCTAGATGATAAAAAAGAACCGAGCGAAGGATCGGAAAATGCTGGCCTAACAGAAGACGATTCCAGCTTGTGGATGACAGCTCATTTTAATAATTTAGAAGATGTTATCCAATTGAGCCACTACATCAATAGTTCTTATGAGAGTGAATTAATTACTGTCTTATACTATTATGATGGCAAATATTATTTGTATATTGAACTGTCTCCTGAATTGTTTGAGTACCAAGAGGATATACTCAGTCAAATACTTGAATACAGCACGGAATCAGACATCACTTATCATATTTTAGATGAGTATGGTAACGTTATTTTCCAAAAAGACGTTTTCCGTCAAGTTAGAAAATATTTCAGCGCAATGGTATGAGATTAAGGGCATCTGTATAGGGTGTCCTTTTTTATAATGGCTTTATAATAAATGACTCTTCAAGGAGATGATAAATGAATGTTACAAGCATTGACAACAACTGGTAAGCTTGTCATACCTGCGATATTATCTAGGCACAAGATGCAATATTTACGAAAGAATGGGCCATATTATTGTCCGGAATGTCGCATGAAGGTTATTTTTCGTGCAGGGACAAAAGTAATTCCACATTTCGCCCATCAGCAATCATTGAATTGTTCTAAAAATGGTGGTGAAAGTCTCTACCATATGAAAGGGAAATTACAAATATATCAATGGCTGCGTAGTCAGTATAAACATGTTTATTTAGAAGCGTTTTTACCTAAAATTAAGCAGCGTCCAGACATATTATTAAAAATTGCCCATCGAACAATTGCAGTTGAAATGCAATGCTCAGTAATTGACCCAAAGATAATCCAGGAAAGAAATCAAGGATATCAAAACATGGGGATTACACCAATCTGGTTACTAGGAGCGAATGTTTTCAAAAGGATTGGGAAACAAAAGATAAAAGTTAATTCCTTCATGATGGAAACTCTCCAGAAATTCTCCGCACATACAAGCACTCAACTCTTATATTACTGTCCGGAAACGCATAAATTTTTCAAAGCAAACGACCTCCATCTTACTACAAATCAATATGCTATTACGCAACTCATCTATTATAAAACCCATCAAATTACATTTCCGCAATTATTATTAAATGAAAATATAGATAAACAGGATTTATTTTCAGCTTGGCTTCATGAGAAAAAGCGATTCCGTTTAGGTTATAATAAAATATATGGGAGAGAATTGAAGTGGCGACAGTGGCTGTATAAAAAAGGTTTTTATATAGAACAGTTGCCAGGTGTTGTTCATTTACCAGTTGCAACACAATACTTAATGAAAGTACCTGTTTGGCATTGGCAAAGTAGATTTTTACTTGATTTTTTACATCCTTTACCTATTCACGGAGTGTTTTCCTTAAATGAGGTGAACCAATTTTTACGTCCGTTTACAAAGAATATCCATATTTCTTCACTTATAAAAACACAAGATAGTGCAGGTCTAGACTATTTGAAACTGCTTATCATTCTTGGATATGTGAAAGAACTAAATCCAAATACTTTTTGTAAAGTGAGAGAGATACTTTTTCCTTCTCATATTGAGCAGGCATTACAGATAGATCGTAAAGTTTTACGAAAGTTATTAGAAAGTGAAGAGCAGATAACCTCTTATAATGGAAATATCCAGCAACTGCATTGAAAAACGGTAAAGTATTGTGTATCGTAGTTAATGACAGTTATGTATATTATATGGATGACAGCAATTAAAAGGACACATACTAATGATGAGGAGGAGAATAAATATGGCAGAAATGACAAAAGAAATACCAAAACGTTCTGAGGTACCAGAGGAACTAACTTGGGACTTAGAAACTATTTTTAAGACAGATGATTTATGGGAAGAGGAGTTTGAGGCGTTAAAAGCCGATATTCCTAAAATAAAGGAATTTCAAAATACGTTGGGAGATTCTGCAACACAATTAGCGAATATGTTTAAAATGCAGGATGAATTGTCGGAAAGAATGGGAAAATTGTTTACATATGCACATATGCGTAATGATCAGGATACAACGAACGATTTTTATCAAGCATTAAATCAAAAAGCGGAGAGCTTGTTAACGCTTTTCTCCAGTACGATGAGTTTTATTGTGCCTGAAATATTAAGCATGGATGAGACCACAGTCGACAAGTTTTTGAAGGAGAATGAAGATCTACAGCTGTATAAGAAAGTATTAGATGATATCTCCAGGCAGCGGGCTCATATATTGAGCGAAAAAGAAGAAGCTTTACTATCAGAGGCGAGCGAGCCACTAGATGCTGCTTCTAATACATTTGGAATGCTGAGTAATGCGGATATTCGTTTTCCGGAAATTAAAGATGACGAAGGGGAAAAAACAGAACTAACGCAAGGACGTTATATCAACTTCATGGAATCTAAAAATCGTGAAGTAAGAAAAGGTGCATTTCACGCAATGCACGATACAATTGGTAGTTATATTAATACATTTGCAAGCACACTAACTGGAAATGTTAAAAAAGATAATTTTATGGCAAAAGTAAGAGACTATGATTCCGCTAGACAAGCTGCCTTGGATGGCAATAAAATACCAGAATCTGTTTATGATAATTTAGTGGAGGCAATTAATGATAAGTTACCTCTTCTTCATCGTTATGCAGATTTGCGGAAAAAAGTACTAGGTGTAGATGAGCTGCATATGTATGATCTTTATACACCGCTCGTGAAAGAAGTCGACATGACTTTTACGTTTGAAGAAGCAAAAGATATTGTACTTAAAAGTTTAGCACCTCTTGGACAAGATTATGTTGACATTGTTAAAGAAGGCTTTGAAAATCGCTGGATTGATGTAGTCGAAAATAAAGGGAAAAGAAGTGGTGCATATTCTTCCGGAACTTATGGAACCAACCCCTTTATTTTAATGAACTGGCAAGGTAATTTGAATGACTTATACACACTTGTTCATGAACTAGGTCATTCTTTGCATAGTTATCATACAACGAAGCATCAACCATTCCGCTATGGGAATTATTCTATTTTCGTGGCAGAAGTGGCCTCCACTTGTAATGAGGCATTGTTGAGTGAATATTTACTTAACAATTTAGAAAGTGATCAAGAACGTTTATTTGTTTTAAATCATTTTTTAGAAGGTTTTAGAGGTACAGTATTTCGCCAAACAATGTTTGCAGAATTTGAACATGATATTCATGTGCGAGCACAAAATGGGGAACCGTTGACGGCTGATAAATATACTGAAATTTATTATGACTTGAACAAGAAGTATTTCGGTAATAATATGGTCATCGATAAGCCAATCGGGTATGAGTGGGCACGAATCCCGCATTTTTACATGACTTATTACGTCTATCAATATGCGACAGGATATGCTGCAGCCACGTCTTTAGCGAATCAAATATTAACGGAAAAAGGACCAGCTGTAGAACGTTATAAAAATTATTTGAAAGCAGGCAGCAGTGATTATCCAATCGAAGTCTTGAAAAAAGCAGGAGTAGATATGACCAAAAAGCAGCCGATTGAGGAAGCTTTAAATGTATTTGAGGAAAAATTAGATGAATTTGAAAAACTGATTAACAAGCATTAATTGTTGCTGTCCGGTACAGAGGTATCGGACAGTTTTTTAATTTGAATAATATGAAAGGTTAAGAATATATTTCAGTAAGTAGTTAGTTGCTGTATTCAGAAAATTACTAATATATGCAATTGAACAAATAAGGTAAGAGTGATAAAATTGTTGTGATTCCCATTTAATGATTGGAGGAGGAAGAGAGATGAACGCAATAGTTGTTGGTCTCATTGGAATTGTTGTAATGGCTTTGGGATATCGTTTCTATTCAAAAATATTAGCTAACAAGATTTTTCGATTAGATCCTAGTTATGTAACACCAGCCCATAAATATGAGGATGGAGTGGATTATGTTCCGACAAACAAGTTTATACTGTGGGGGCATCATTTTACATCAGTCGCGGGAGCTGCACCTATTTTAGGGCCTGCAATTGCTGTATACTGGGGATGGATTCCTGCATTCTTGTGGGTTATTCTTGGGACAGTCTTTGCGGCAGGGGTGCATGATTTTGGTACACTTGTCTTGTCGGTCCGTAACAAAGGGCATTCAGTTGGAACGATAGCTGATAAACTAGTCGGTCAACGTGCTAAAATGTTGTTCTTATTTATTATTTTAATTCTAGTATTGATGGTTAACGCTGTATTTGCTTGGGTAATCGCTAATTTATTTATTTCATTTCCAGCGAGTGTACTACCTGTATTTATTCAGATTCCACTTGCCGTTTGGATTGGATACGCTGTATATAAAAGACAAAAGAAGATGCTTGTACCTTCTTTGTTAGCTTTGGCTGTTATGTATATTGCAGCAATTATGGCAAGTAAAATCGATTTTTTGCAAATTGACTTGATACGTTATTTTGGTGGTGAAAACGGTACAGGTTTATTTGGTCTGTCAACAACTGGTACCGCTTTCTTTATTTGGATTATGATCTTGATGGTTTATGTGTATATAGCCTCTACACTTCCAGTATGGAAATTGTTACAACCACGTGATTTTATCAATTCACACCAATTGGTAGTCGGTTTAGGTATTTTATATTTAGGCTTATTATTTACGAATCCATCGATTACTGCACCAGCAACACATGCTGTTAGTGATGTATCTTGGTTTCCGTTATTATTTATCACGATTGCATGTGGAGCAATTTCAGGTTTTCACGGACTTGTATCGTCGGGAACTTCATCGAAACAATTAAATAATGAGACGGAAGCAAGATTTGTTGGTTATTTCGGTGCAGTAGGAGAAGGTATTTTGGCATTAATTTCGATTATTGCAGTGATTACGTTCTTTGCATCGAAGGATGAGTTTTTAGCAACGTATAGTAGTTTCACAGCGGCAAATGGGGAAGGGCTTGATGTATTTGTTAGTGGAGCAGCTAAACTTGCAGAAGGACTATTTATTCCAAGTGATGTAGCAACGACGATCGTTTCTATTATTGTCGTCAGCTTTGCCGCCACAACCCTTGACACAGCTGTTCGTTTAATGCGGTATATTATTTCTGAACTTGGTATTGAGTATAAAGTGCCGGCACTGGAAAAGAAACATGTTGCAACATCAATAGCTGTTTTAAGTAGTGCTGCACTCGTATTACTTCCTGAAGGGCCAAAAGGATTCGGCTCTGGTGGTTATCTGCTGTGGCCATTATTCGGTACAGCCAACCAACTACTAGCTGCCATCAGTTTATTATTAATTGCTGTATGGTTGAAACGCAAAGGGCGTAATTACACGCTCATACTGATTCCAATGTTTTTCGTTCTCGGAACTACATTAATTGCACTGTTTCAACAGGTAGCATTTCAATGGTCCATCTTCGGATCGGAAAAAAATAATTTATTATTTATTTTCGGTGCTATTATTTTTGTGTTTGCCATTTGGGTGGCATTAACTGCTTTCTCAGCATTGACAAAATCTAAAGACAATCCAATAGATGATAACAAAACAAATTAAAATACAAGGATGGAGTAGGTTTGTTATGATAACGATAACAAGCCTCTTCACTTTATCAGAAAGGAGTAGTAGGATTCATGAATGTATTGGATAAGGTGAAAAAATTAATAGAATTTTATGAGGAAGTCATTAGCCTGCCCCATAAAGGAGAAATTGCAAGAGAATTAAGGAATGAAGACGATTTATTTTTCTTGTTGCTTTATTCAGAAATGATTGGTATTCCTAATCCTGTATTTTATTACACATTGGAATTGTATCCATATATGATTGAAGAATTTCATGAATGGCATTTACGTATGGGGATGGACCATTCTCCGATGACCGGTATTCGTTGTTGTTAGAACATGTGAAAGGTAGGATGAATATGAACGATATGGAGCAACAGATTATATTTGTCGGTGGGAAGGGAGGAGTTGGAAAATCAACGACAGCTGCTGCGATTGCTTTAAAAGCAGCACAAACAGGGGAGAAAACACTACTCGTCTCTACAGATCCAGCACATAATCTGAGTCATATTTTTGAAAAGAAGATTGGTGGAAATATTACGAAAGTGGGAGATAATCTACATGCCCTTGAAATCGATACAGATATAGAAACGAAAAAATATATAGATACGGTCAAAGATAACATTAAGGGAACTGTACAAGCGACGATGATGGAGGAAGTACATCGACAACTTGACACTGTAAGGGCTTCACCGGGAGCAGATGAAGCCGCATTGTTTGATAAGTTGATAACAATTATCTTGGATGAAAGTGATCATTTTGACAAACTCGTTTTTGATACAGCGCCGACAGGACACACGATACGTATGCTCTCATTGCCTGAATTAATGGGAATATGGATTGAAGGCATGTTAAAAAAACGACATAAAACGAATGAAAACTATACGAATCTGCTAAATGATGGAAAGCCAGTGGATGATCCGATTTATGATGTATTAAAAGAGCGCCAGCAACGGTTTAAAAAAGTGCGTGAAATTATGCTGGATGGTAATGTGACAGGGTTTATTTTCGTTTTAAATCCCGAAGTCCTTCCCATTAAGGAGACTAAAAATGCTTTAGAGATGCTCGATCAATATCATTTGCACGTGAAAACGCTAGTTGTTAATCGAATACTTCCTGTGCACGTTGAGGGAGAGTTTTTAACAGAAAGGAAAAAATTAGAGGAAAAACATGTACAAGAAATAGAGGAACTGTTCCACGATAAGCAATTGGTATATATTCCTTATTTTAAACATGATATAATCAATATGGATAAATTGCTGGAGTTCAGCAGTTATATAGAAGTATGACAAAAGGATGTGATCATTAGTGAAAGCATATGCAGTTAAACAAAATGATTTACAAGTAAGAGAAGTAAAAGATCCGAGCCCAAATGCAGAAGAGGTAGTTATTGATATCAAAGTAGCTGGACTTAATAGAAGAGACTTGAGTATAGCGAAAAAAGCTGGTGACAGGGAAGATCCTCTTGTACTTGGTTCTGACGCAGCAGGAGTAATATCTGCAGTTGGTGAAAATGTGCAAGGTGTGCAAGTGGGAGATGAAGTTATTATTAATCCTTCTTTGAGATGGAAACAAAACAGTGATGCACCACCTGAGGGTTTTGATATACTAGGATTTCCAGATAACGGTACATTGGCAGAAAAAATAGTACTTCATCATGATCAAGTAGAACCAAAACCAAGTAATATATCATGGGAAGAATCAGGTGTATTGGCACTTGCATCACTTACTGGTTATCGTGCACTTGTAACCAAAGGAGAAGTGAAAGCAGGACAAACCGTGTTCATCCCAGGTGCAGGCAGTGGTGTAGCGACATATATGATTCAAATCGCTAAATCAAAAGGTGCAAAAGTAATTGTTTCATCGCGTAGTGAATCCAAAAGAGAAGCGGCTTTAAAAATAGGTGCTGATGTTGCGATTGATACAAATAGTGATTGGGAGAAGGAATTGGCAGATGAAACGATAGATCTAATCATCGACAGTGTAGGGGCAGCGACCTTTAACCGCTCATTAGATGTACTGAAAAAGGGAGGTAAAATGGTTATATTTGGTGCTACCACAGATGATGTAACAGATCTTGATTTAAGGGCATTTTTCTATGGTCAATATCAATTGCTTGGATCTACAATGGGGAGCAGAGAAGAATTACACGAGGTACTAAAGCTGATTGAAGATGATCAAATCAAGCCAGTTGTCAGTGAAACATATTCTCTTGATAAAGCTAATGAAGCGTTTGAATATTTAAAAGTCAATGATCAGTTTGGAAATATTGCTATTAAAGTAAATGATTAAAGAATATAATATCTGGAAGAGGGTAACTGTTTGGATCCCTCTGTTTTAATGCAAAATTGTAAAGAGGGGGGCCACAAAATCAGCCCCCCTTCAACTTATTTGATGTTTATTCATTTTTACAGTGTAACTGGTAATAGTATGCCTACAGGCTTGATTGCAGTTTCATTTTATGGTTTTAAATTACCCCTCTCTTCCATTTGTGGAGGTTCTTCCATCCAGCCATTTTTAATCATAAGCTTTGCCCCTTCATTTGCATATTCGTAAATATCCTTCGCAAAAGTCATCATTTTCGCTGCTAAGTCATATCGACGACTAAAAGCTGTCCCTAATGAATTTCCCCCCATAGCAAAGTCACAAAAAATACTGGTACAATACATCATAAGTTTATCTGAAAATGGCGGAATCGTTGAACGGGTTGCATGTCCCCCAGAAGATGAAGGAACTTGAATGCTGTCTTCAAGAAACGTTTCACTTATCTCTTTTATAATGCTTTTGGATAATTCTGCTCCGTTTGAAAAAAAGTTTCGTATATCTTGTTGTTTGGCACTTTGAGCAAAACCGGTCACCATTTGCAAACCAACATTATTCGTTTCAATCATATGATACATATACGCTACTTCTACTGTATTTAATGTCCGTTTCTTCCTGATTTTTGTAAGTGGGTTAAGGCCGCCTAAATAATTTTTATCTGTAATAAAATCAATGGAATTTGGCATTGTAGTATATGGGGGACGTGCAATCAAGCCTTTTTCAATCAAATATTTCGTACAATCATTATAGGCAGCTTGACAAGTTGCTGTCAGATCTTTAAGAAGTATGATAATATCTTCCCGATAGGCCATGTTTAAGTTTAATGTATGCAGTCCCATGCTGATTTTTTTCAGTAGTCGGACAAATAGAATATCAAAACCATTGTTATATAATTTTGGTGCTTCTGTATTAACATCTTTACTCGTATACCCTAATGGAATGACAGCACCTTCATCTTCGAATATCTCTTTTACTTTCTCTACATAATTGTTTAATTTTTTGTATAGATCAACCATTATTTTATTTGATTTGTCATCATCGGACTTTGCAATAAAGTACTCCAGCATTTGTATCACCATTGTTTTCTCCTGATATGTGATCCATAGAATGCCGAGTTCAGATGATGTAATCGCAGGTTTCTTTGGCATATTTTTCCCTCCATAAAAAGTTACAATATTTTGATGAAATTGTTACTTTGCCATCATATCTTTTTTTTCATTTTTTCTTCATAAAATTTTATTTTGTCTACGAACCATTTAAGAAAAGCGGTAAACGTAATATAAATAGGGAATGAGTAAATATATTTCCACTCGTGTAAAATGTATATATCCCCCCAAGCAAACAGAGGTTCAACAATGAAAGTGCCAATTAGAGCAAGAACAATGCTGGCTATCATATACGATTTCCACTTCGGAAATAATTGATAAAGAAACATATTCAAAACAGGTAATAGAGTCATGTCAATAGCACTCATTGTGGTGAGCATTTGTACCACTTTAAAACCATAAGTCCAAAAAGCAAAAGAAGTACCGATTATATCAAGACCTGTAACGATTACCATAGATAGTAAACCTATGAGAGAAATCTCAATGATCCTTTCTTTATCAACGTACCTCCACCAAATAAACCATGGAACAATGGCTATAATAAGAAGTAACCACCAATTAAAGGAGAATAAAACGTGCTCTATCCAATAAGCGTAGTTGGTTTCGAATACGTATTTTTGTGCTTCATAAACATCTTGTAAATCAATGTTAGCAGAGTGAACCATCAATATATTCTCCCCTTTTTGAACGGTTCAAGGATAATGAGATGTGAACATAAGGAGACTTTAATAATTCAATTTGTATATTTATTAAATCCCTTGCACTTTCATATTGTTAATTTCTTTTTTAGCATAACCAAAATGGTATCTTTCATGTTATGAAATATATCTTTTTTCAGAAAGACTGCTTCGTAAAAAAATATCTGCAGTTTTATAATTAGTTGATTTATCTAATCAAAGTACATATTTTCGGTATGAAGGTAAAAACTAACCGTTAAATCCAAATAAATGGAGGGAACATGATGCCTAGTGTTGGAAGTATATTTAAAAATGCAGTAGATGTCATTGGCTCTTTAACGGATAATCATAAGGACCCAATGCATGTAGGTGAAACAATGGCTTGTTGGACATATTATACCTTTGTATCGCAGATTATTAGTCATGAAGAAATAGGGCTGAATACAACCACTGATTCTAAACTGACAAAATTGTATCAAGACGCATATAAAGTCACGACTTCACACAAAAATGAACTGTCTGAATTAATGCGACAAGAAGGAATTCCTTTATCAGATGCATCAGCAACGAAGCCAGAATCTAATCCAGAAGCTATACCACTGGGAGCAAAATTTACGGACAGTGAATTAATTAACACGCTTAATATAAATTTTGTGATTGCAGCTGATATGTGCGCGACGGCTGCAAGTCAATCACTTCGAACGGACATATCACTTATATTTCTAAAGTTTCAAACAGATAAGCTATCTCTTGGACTAAAAGCAAAAGAGATCATGAGATCGAAAGGTTGGCTTAAAGTGCCTCCCGCTTATTATCCGCCTGGAGCAACGCAAAACAAAAGTACGTAAATTAATTGATAACATTGCTATTTCAATGTATATGACAAAAGTTAAAATAATAAACAGCTGAAAGGGGATAATGGTCCCCTGTTACAGTGTCTGAAAGAGAGGGATTTGTTGAACAACTACACGAACAAAAGTAAGGCTAGACGTTATGTTGCAAATGTCAGTATATTGGGTGTGACGCAGGCTCATTTAAGAAATCCATATATTGTCGCTTGGTGGAGTGCAGCTTTTCCTGGGTTCGGGCACCTACTCTTAGCAAAATCCTTTCGTGGTTTTCTTTTTATTATTTTGGAAGTGATTATAAACACACAAGCGCATATAAATATGGGAATTATTTATACTTTTGTAGGGGAATTTGATTTAGTCCATCAAGTATTGGATGCTAGATGGCTTATTTTATATTTACCTATCTATTTTTTTATCATTTGGGATAGTTATCGAACAACTGTCGATTTAAATTTTTATTATATACTTGCTGATTGGGAACAACTTCGTATTCATACAAGCAACATTGGTGCATTTGATATTGAATTTTTAGATAAAAGGAAGCCGTTCATGGCAGCAATCGCCTCTCTCTTTGTTCCAGGATTAGGACAACTGTATTTGAATCGGTTAATTGTAGCTATTATTATTTTATTTTTTACCATCTCATTTCTTTATCTTTCGAATTTCCTTAGTTCTCTTACATTATTGTTTGCTGGAGAGCTTCAGCAGGCTAATAAGGTTTTACATATTGAATGGTTCTTATATTTACCTTCAATTTATGGTTTTGCTGTTTTTGATGCATATATAAATGCAGTCGAAAATAATAAATTATTTGCAAAAGAACAGAGATTCTTTTTGAAAGACAATTACCAACATCCTAACTTTCAAATCTTAAAAAACCAAATGATGGAGTAATAAATATGCAACTAATTGCAACTTTTAAGCACCATATTTCTTTAGAAATGTGTATAGCCGCAATTGAAAAAAAAGGAATCCAAAAAGAAAATATTTTTGCGATTCCACTGAATACACGGCCGGGAAAAATAAAACTATTTGATACGATTGACCAAGCAGATGGAGTATCTTTATTGGATGTTGGACTGGTGCTTGGAACTGCTTTTTCTGTTGTAGGTACAAGTATTGGTTTCAAGTTGTATTGGGGACCGATTGTATGGGGGTTAATGTCTGGTTTGATTGGATTTACTCTTGGTTTAGCTATTAGATTGATCATCGAACTCGTTTTTAAAAAACGAAAAAAACGGTTAAGAGGTAGTCATTCAGAAACGATTCTAATTATTGATTGTAAAGAAGTACAGGTGGAATTAATAGAAAGTATTCTCTGGGAACACTATGCCTTGGGAGTCGCGAAAGTAAGATAAAATTTTG
>DATGUH010000041.1:0-8690 GCA_035301445.1 Pseudogracilibacillus sp.
ATGCTGGAAATATCGGATATAAGATTGCTGAAAGATTAGGTGGATTTGAGGCGGTTGGCCCTATCCTGCAAGGTCTAAATAAACCAGTCAATGACTTGTCACGAGGATGCAGTGAGGAAGATGTGTACAAACTGGCCCTAATAACGGCCTCTCAAGCATAAGTAAAGTGTATATTGCGCTGTTTTAATATATACTTATCTCAGTTGTTCATTTCTTTTATGCATTTGTTTTACCCTTTTGTAAAATAGCTGTTTTTCTTCAAGTAATAATTGGTCATCAGTTATGACGTAATCGGTTTGAAGTAATGATTTAATTTGCTCTATCATGCTGGAAATTGTAAAGGGAACATCCAATAATTCGCTGATAGTCCCCATTACTTGTGGGTCAATGTCCGGATATTTGTAATTCGTTACTTCATTCCGTTTACTAATATTGTAGAATTCCTTAACGAATTTGGCACGCTTTTTACTACTACCTTCAATATCCATATAAATTTGCACAGCAACACCGTTACGGACTCGTCGTTGTGAAATACCGGCAAATTTAATACCACCAATACTGAGGTCATAATCTCCAGGACAATAAGAGCCGACAATTTCATATGCTTTAATAGCATCTGTATACGGTTTGAAAAGCTTTTTGATAAATTCATACATCATATTGTAGCCGTTATGAATGGTTACTCCCCGGTTGTTTGGGATAATCATAGACATATTAAGTACGCCGGAATCAAGAAAAACGGCAAGGCCACCGGAATTTCGAATGACTGCATTCGTTTCTTTTTGATGTATGTATGATAACCCGTCTTCAATATAAGGCAATCTGGAATCTGGAATCCCAAGTACGATTGTTGGCTCATGCACCCACATTCGAATGGTGGGATATGCTACATGATTGCCGACTGTTTCAGCAATTGCGTCATCTATAGCGAAAGAAGTTAAGGCTTCGTTTTGAACATTAAAAATCGTTTTCGTATTATAGTGATTTAAAAAGCGGATATATTTCTCGGTTGTAATAGGATATTGTATTGTCACGACGTGTACTCCTTTAAAGCAATCAGTTTCTATATCATTATATAATAGTTACTGTAAAATGAAAAAGAATCGGGTGAACATCAATGAACTACGAGGAACAATTACTAGATGAAGAAAAAGTATTCAAGGATCCCGTGCACCGGTATGTTCGTGTAAAGGATCAAATTATTTGGGATTTAATCGCTACACCAGAATTTCAGCGTTTACGAAGGATTAAACAATTAGGTACTACTAATTTAACATTTCATGGTGCTGAACATAGTCGATTTAACCACTCACTTGGTGTTTATGAAATCGTAAGAAGAATGATTCGTAATATGGAAAAAGTACCGAGCTGGAACAAAAGTGAACGTCTCGTTTGTCTTTGTGCTGCTTTACTTCACGACATTGGGCATGGACCTTTTTCCCATTCATTTGAAAAAGTATTTGGTTTTGATCACGAAGCATTTACACAAGAAATTATTCTTGGAAACACAGAAGTGAATGAAATACTGCAAAGAATCGATGATGATTTTCCTAATCGTGTTGCACAAGTCATTGATAAAACTTATGAAGATCAGCTAGTTGTTAGTGTTATTTCAAGTCAAATTGACGCTGATAGGATGGATTATCTGTTGCGGGATGCCTATTATACTGGCGTTAGTTATGGACAGTTTGACATGGAAAGAATTTTGCGAGTTATGCGACCTACGAAAGATAAAGTTGTTATTAAGTCAACCGGGATGCATGCGGTAGAAGACTATATTATGTCACGGTATCAAATGTATTGGCAAGTATACTTCCATCCCGTAACAAGAAGTGCAGAGACAATTTTAGTGAAAATCTTTGACCGAGTTAAATATTTGTATCAATCAGGTTATACTTTTAATATGGAACCAGAGTGGCTACTCTCTATGTTTAAAGAGAGTCCATTACTTGAAGAGTATCTGAGACTGGATGAGTCTGTTTTTCATTTTTACTTTTTAAGATGGCAAGAAGAAAGTGATCCAATTTTGAGTGATTTATGTATCCGTTTCATGAATCGAAAGTTATTTAAATATGTAAATATCCATCCTGATAAAGAAAAAGTCATTTACGAACAGTTAAGAGCACTGTTCAAAGAGGCAAGTATTGATCCTGATTATTATCTTGCGATTGATGCTTCTTCTGATTTACCTTACGATGTATACCATGCAGGAGAAGGTAGGGTGCCAATTTATTTGCAAATGCCTTCCGGAGAGGAAAAGGAGTTATCTAGCCATTCCGTTATTGTCGATGCTATATCTGGTAAAAAACGAGCTGATCACAAACTATATTACCCAGCGGAACTGGTTGAAAATATAAATAATAAAGCTGTGAAAAAGCAGATTTTTGAGCTGCTTCATAGCTGTCAAGCACAGATATGATACAATAAAAAAAGAGCATAATAAGAAAGGGGCCAAATGTAACATTGGATAAGAAGAATAAACCGAAACAACAATTTACAATCCTAAAGGATGATTCAACGGATGGACATGGCGGATACGGGATGGGCTCTATTTCTTTAGAGAACATGTCATCAGTCATTGTTGATCCAAATAAAGAAGAAGCTTATGTGGATATGGACGCCATGCATGCACGCAGTAAGATTGAAAGACGCGTTAAATATTTTCCTGATAAAGAAGTGGTTCCAGACGGCTTATTGTATTGGATTGCTTGGGTGACTGTTGAAAAGTCTCAAGAAGGGGCTTATTTTGCAGGGGTTACAGCAAGTGAACTGCGCATTGATAAGCCAAATAAAAAAGCTTATAAATCAATGCCGGAGCATGTAACACATATGGAAAAGTCATTAAAAGGAAAAATTGTTTTAGATCATATGGATGATAAATCAAGGAAACTTTTGTGTCAATTTCTAAAAGATTTTGATGCGGACATGTGGGAAAATTCATCAGACGAATTGAAAAGTATATGCAGTTAATTTGTGAATAGACTGTGACAATTATTGTTCAGGATACTAATATCTTGTACTTTTTGAATGAAATTTGTAAGATAGAGATACATGGGCTACTTCATGTATTACTAGGACAAAAAAGGGACCAACTCGTTATAAGCGGGATTGGTCCTTTTTCTTTGTTCAAACGTCTTCTCTTGCTAATGTTACTTACTTTGTTCAAAATCATTTTTCTGCTTATTTTAACGTTACTCAGTTTGTTAAAATAAATCGAGTAACTTTTTCCAGAACGATTCACTTTTTTCTTCTTTATTTCCTTTCTCTTCATCGCTGTGTATGGTGCATTTTTCAGTCGGTTCCGTTCCTGCCTCAAAATATGTGGTGCGTGCTACAGGACATTCATCGCTTGCGAGCTTGCCTGATTCAGGATCGATCAGCTTTTTAACAATCCCGTCTGGTACTTTAAAGTCTGTATCTTCTTTCCCTTTATGAGCTGCTTCGATGGTATCGGCCCAAACATTTTTAGCTATTGGCTTTTCATCTCCTCTCTCTATAGGTTGATTATCATCATAACCTGTCCATACTGCTGTTACTGCTTCGGGGCTAAAACCAATCATCCAATTGTCTGTGTTCGTAGTGCCTGATTTACCAGCATATAGATTGGTTAAGTCATCGATAATAGAAGCTCCTGTTACGTTCATATATCCATTTAATCTCCTGTCGAACATACCAGTCATTAAATGTGCAAGAAGGAAGGCTTTTTGTTCATCTAATACTTGATCGGGTTCAGGTTGCTCTCGTTTATAAATTGTTTTTCCATGTTGATTAATAATTTTCGTTACGGTGTGACTATTTACTTCCTTCCCTTCATTAGCAATTAAAGCGTAAGCATCAGTCATTTCCATTAAGGAAATAGAGGCACTTCCAAGTGCAAGAGATGGCATGTTGGGGAGGTCACTTTGGATGCCGAACTTTTTAGCCGTATCAACTACATTTTCCGGCTTGAGAAATAAATTCGTTTTTACAGCATAAATGTTATCAGATACTGCAATTGCCTGTGAAAGACTAATTGGTTTATTTGCATAATAACCATTGAAGTTTTTAGGTTCATAGACTTCCCCGTTTTCCATTGTGAAAGAAGTAGGTTTACTTAAGAGCATAGTAGATGGTGTATAACCATTTTCCAATGCTCCATAATATAAAATAGGTTTAAAAGCGGAACCAACGAGACGTTTGGCATGAATTGCTCGATTAAAAGTACTTTCTTCATAATCCGTACCGCCAATTAAACTTCTAATGGCACCTGTTTTTGGGTTAACAGTTACAATACTTGATTGAATGTCACTATTATCAGGTATTCTTTCATGTAAACTTTGTTCTGTATCGGTTTGCAGTTCGGTATCTAAAGTAGTATAAATTTTATATCCGCTAGAAAGTACTTCGTTTGCGTCTTCTTTAAGAATAGTACTAGCTTCTTGTAAAGCAGTGTCTTTAAAGTAGTTTGCAAAGATATCTTTTCTTTCATCAGGGTCTGTGAACTCCAACTCCTTAGATACCGCCTCATAATATTCGGCTTGGTCTATAAGATTGTGTGTTAACATCTGTTTTAAAATGAGCTCTTGCCTAACTTTTGCTTTTTCTTTATCATTGAATGGTGAATAATATGTCGGCCCTTTTGGCACACCTGCAATCATAGCAGCCTCTGCAAGGTTTAAGTCTTTTGCTTTTTTATCAAAAAAAAGTTCACTAGCTTCTTCAATTCCATATGCTCCATGTCCGTAATAAATGGTATTTAAATAACCAGTCAAAATAGTGTCCTTGGAATAAAACATCTCCAGTCGTATGGTATAAAATGCTTCTTTGAGTTTACGCAACCATGTTTTTTCGTGAGAAAGGTATAAATTACGAGCGTATTGTTGAGAAATCGTACTCGCACCTTCTGATAAATTTCCAGAACTTATATTCTTCCAAACTGCTCGGATAATACCACGTATATCAAATCCATGATGGTCATAAAAATGCCTGTCTTCTATGACGATGATTGCATCAACTGCTTCCGGTGCGATATCCTCTAGCACTACAGTTTGTTCTTGTTCTGTCTTATTGCCAATTGAATTTGCTTCATCGTCATAAAAAACAGTAATAGGATCGTTAGATATTTCCGGTGGTCCAAGAAGATAACTAGTAATTAGTACGCCTGCAATACTCAATACAAACAAAATAAAAAAACGTATAGCCCATTTAAAAGTAAAGGTAAAAAACTTCAATTTCATCTGCTCTTTTCATTTATCGGATTTGTACAACCATTATGGTTAAAAATCGCGATAAATAAACAATATTCGCCAAGATTACTATTATTTGTCGGAATGCATCTAGGGAAAATTGCAAATGAAGACGTGACGGTGCTATTTTAAAATGGTAAATTGAATGCCGAAATGCGAACATGTTAACCTACTTAGGCTCGGCGTTAATCATAAAGCAATTAGTTCAATTTGTTTTAATATGTTACAACTGCTCAGGTTGGTAAATTACGAGCCAAATCGTTATAATAATGGGTATCTATTCTTTATAAAAGGTGAAAAAATGACAGAGCAGAAAAAAGTAATAATACATTTGCATACAGAAATTGACGACGCCGGTGAAAAAGAGTTTATTTCAGAAAGGCATGAAGGAACTTATTTTAAAAAAGAAGATAAGGCAGTTCTTTTATATACAGATCGACAAAACGAAATGGGAGAAATCAAAAACTTCATTACCGTCCAGCCTGATAAACTTTCGGTAAAACGTTCCGGTGTTATTTCTATGCAGCAGATTTTTCATGTGGGCAGACAAACAGAATGTATGTATAAACACCCATACGGATCTTTTTTAATGGAGATTAAAACAATATCATTGGAAACAGCATCTATTACAGATACCAGTGGTGAAATTGTTGCTGTTTACGATATGTTGTTCCAAGATACAACCCGACGCTACACATTAACAATTGATTTTGAGGAGGTTTAATAAATGAGTGATGTATTGAATCAAGTAGAAGCAAGTTTAAGAGAAGGAATCAACAAAGCTATTGTGGATTCTAATATGGTTGATGAAGCGGATATTCCTGCTATTCAATTAGAAAAACCGAAAGATAAGAATCATGGAGATTTTGCTACTAATATTGCCATGCAGATGGCTCGCGTTGCTAAAAAAGCACCTAAACAAATTGCAGAAACAATTGAAGCACATCTCGATTATGAAACAAGCGGCATTGTTAAAGTAGATATAGCCGGACCTGGCTTTATTAACTTTTTTATGCAGGATGCTTTTTTAACTTCTACCGTTCGAACGATTATTGAACAAGGAGAGACTTACGGAGAAAGTCAGGCCAGTAATGGAAAAAGCGTTCAAGTAGAATTTGTATCTGTAAATCCAACCGGTGATTTGCATCTGGGTCACGCACGTGGTGCAGCATATGGGGATGTACTTTGTAATTTATTTGATCTTGCTGGATATGATGTTGAGCGGGAATATTACATGAATGATGCTGGCAGTCAGATTGATAACTTGGCTACTTCAATTGATGCACGTTATCAGCAGGCGCTTGGAATAGAAGCGGCTATGCCAGAGGATGGGTATCATGGTAAAGATATCATTCAAATTGGTGAGTCCTTAAAAGAGGAGTATGGTACAACATGGAATGATAAGTCAGAAGAAGAACGTTTGGCTTTTTTCCGTGATTATGGATTAACATTTGAAATTGATCAAATCAAAGCAGATCTTGACGCTTTTGGTGTTCACTTTGATCAATGGTTTTCTGAGATGTCCTTATATGAAACAAATCAAGTATCAGAAACACTTACTGAACTAAAAGATAAAGGATATACATATGAACATGAAGGCGCCGTTTGGTTTAAGTCGACTGAATTTGGTGACGACAAGGATCGTGTGCTTTTAAAGAGTGATGGGTCGTATACCTATTTAATGCCTGATATCGCTTATCATAAAAATAAATTTGAAAGAGGCTTTGACAAAATTATTAATGTTTGGGGATCAGACCACCATGGATATGTCCCTCGTATGCAAGCAGCGATTGAGGCACTTGGCTATCCAAGTGAAAAGTTCAGTGTGAATATTATTCAACTAGTAAATGTTTTGGAAGATGGGGAAATCGTCCGCATGAGCAAGCGTACTGGAAAGGCAGTTGCGTTAAGAGAACTGATGGATGATGTCGGTGTTGATGCAGTTCGGTATTTCTTTATTATGCGCTCTAACGATGCCAAGCTTGACTTCGATGTCGATTTGGCACGATCTCAGTCAAATGAAAATCCTGTCTATTATGTACAGTATGCTCATGCACGTATTTGTACAATGATGAAACAAGCGAAAGAAAAGGGATTTGAGCTGACAGATGACTTTGATGAGAGCTTACTTATTGCAGAAAAAGAAAAAGATTTGCTAAAGCAACTTGCAGCATTTCCAGGCATGATTCAGGATGCAGCAGAACGTGAGGCACCATATAAAGTGACACAATACGTTTTTGATTTAGCAGGTCGCCTACATCGTTTCTATAATGCAGAGAAAGTGATTGATGAAAACAATACAGAATTGACGAATGCCCGTTTAGGACTAATGAATGCAGTGAAAATCGTGATAGCCAATGCACTTACAGTAATGGGTGTAAATGCACCGGAAAAAATGTAAAAGTATCATCCCGCTCCACACTTATTAAGTCAATGGAAGCGGGATTTTATATATAATGATGTATGGCTCATTGAAAAAGTCTGAAAGGTCATTTTATTAAAGTTTTTTGATTTACTATCTGAAAATTACCTAGATTATCTAGTTATATTCATCACTTTAAAATAATGGCAACATTTTTAACTTTAATTTAATAAACATGATTGAAACATTAATAAAATGGGTATTATTCCGTGATATGATTTTGTTATATATGAAATAAAGCTTGATTTTTATTGACACATAAGTTGACTGAATGGCCATTCATGTTTTATGATATATAAAACAGTTCATTTCATCTTTTTATCTTGTAACGTTGTAACCGTTAACAGAATAAAAAATAGGGGGAGCATCATGGAAACACTTTTACTTATTAATTGGATCGCGTTTATAGCGGTCACTGCATACGGTATTTATTTGTTCGCCTATGTTGTAAACACCAGATATCGGTTTATCAAGCTCGGGAAGAAAACAGAGTTTGATTTAAAGTTAAAAGAACGAATGAAAGATATTGGGACGATTGTTTTTGGACAGAAGAAGTTATTAAAGGATAAGAAGTCCGGCATTATTCACGTGATGATGTTTTATGGCTTTATTCTTGTTCAATTCGGGGCCATTGACATGTTTGTTAAAGGCTTGTCACCAGGTAATCACTTACCATTTGGCCCACTTTATCCTGCGTTTACGTTTTTCCAAGAGATTGTCACTTTAACGATTCTCGTCGCAGTTGTATGGGCGTTTTATCGTCGTTATATCGAAAGAATAGTTCGTCTGAAAAAGACATTATTCGCAGGGCTCGTACTAATTTTCATTGGTACACTTATGCTTTCGGTCTTGTTTGGTAATGGTATGTTGCATATTTGGGAAGGCACATCAGCCACATGGGCAGAGCCGGTTGCCAGTGGAATCGCATTTATATTTGGCTGGTTGCCACCAGTAGCTGGAACGGTATTGTTCTACGTTTCTTGGTGGATCCATACAGTAACCATCTTGGCATTTTTAGTGTACGTGCCACAGTCCAAACACGC
>DATGUH010000042.1:0-4897 GCA_035301445.1 Pseudogracilibacillus sp.
CGCACAACTGGAACAACCAATCCGTCATCTGTAGAAACTGCAATACCAATGTCATAGAATTCTTTCATAATTAAATCTTTACCATCAATTTCAGCATTGATCAATGGGAATTCTTTCAATGCAGCTACACTTGCTTTTGTAAAGAATGACATGAAACCTAGTTTAATATCATTTTTCTTAACAAAACTTTCTTGACGTTCTTTACGCAAGTTCATAACAGCTGTCATGTCTACTTCGTTAAAAGTAGTTAACATTGCTGCATTATGCTGTGCTTCCACCAAACGTTTTGCGATTGTTTGACGGCGACGGGACATTTTCTCACGTCTTGCCGGCTTTGTGAATTCTTGTTCAGGCGCACTGTCTTTTTTACCAGAACCAGCTGATTTACTTGGTGCTGGTGCTTGACTTGCTCTTTCCACATCTTCAGTACGGATGCGGTCTAAAGGATCTTGTGCTTTTACCTTGCTCAAGTCAATGTTCTTTTCACGCGCTAGTTTTCTAGCTGCTGGAGATGCAACTACATCATCATTAGCAGAGTCATCTGATGAATCAGTGCTTTCTTCTTTTGCAGCTGGCGCTTCTTTTTTCTCTTCTTTAGCCGCTGGTGCTTCTTCTTTGCTTGCTGAATCATCGCTTGAAGCTCCTGCTTCTCCACTTTCATCAACTTTAGCTATAACATCGCCAACACTGACATCTTCTTCCTCTTCTGCAAGGATTTCTGTAATAACACCGCTATAATCAGAGTTGACTTCTACGTTGACTTTATCTGTTTCTAATTCAACGACTGGGTCCCCTTTTTCTACTTTATCACCTTTACTTACTAGCCATTCTGCAATGGTTCCTTCTGTAATCGATTCAGCTAGCTCTGGAATACTAATTTCCTTCACTATTGTTTCCTCCCTTAGTTGGATTGATTGCTTGTGCTACTAATTTTTGTTGGTTTATTTTATGAATATTAGGTTCGCCAACTGCAGTTGCTGCTCTTTTTGGTCGACCTATATATCTAATATCACATTTGTCTTGTGCAATTTCTCGCAAATACTCGACAACGGATAACCAACCTCCCATATTTTGTGGTTCTTCTTGTACCCAAACAATTTCCTCAAGATCAGTTAGTTTATCAAGTTCTTCTTTTAAAAGAGTTGTTGGGAATGGATACAATTGCTCTACTCTCATTGCCCGCAACCAATCAAAATTTTCATCAGATTTCGCTATTTCTTCTTCAATATCAACCATTACTTTTCCAGTACCAAGTAATAATCGTTTTGCTTTGTTGTTTACTTTTAGATTAGGCTGGTTTCTGAGCGGTAGAAATTTGCCTTCTGTAAACTCTTTAGGTTCAGATGCTACTCGCTCATTTCTCAATAAGCTTTTCGGCGACATAACTACTAAAGGACGTGCTTCTTCTCTATCACGCATTTTTGCTTGACGACGCATTAAGTGGAAAAACTGTGCAGATGACGTTACATTTGCAACTATCCAGTTATTTTCTCCAGCCATCTGTAGAAAACGTTCTAAACGAGCACTTGAATGCTCTGGTCCTTGCCCTTCATATCCATGTGGCAACAACATTACAAGGTTTGATTTATCTCCCCATTTCGCACGTGATGAAGAAATAAATTGATCAAACATTACTTGACCTGCGTTAGCGAAATCCCCAAACTGAGCTTCCCATATGACAAGCGTTTCTGGTGATTGAACACTATAACCATACTCAAAGCCAAGCACTGCCATCTCCGACAATGGACTATTATGAATATCAAACGATGCATTGACGTCTTCAAGTCCATGCATTGGGCAATATTTTTCACCAGTTTCTGTGTCGTATAAAACAAGATGTCGATGAGCGAATGTTCCACGCTCTGAGTCTTGACCCGTCAGTCTAATTGGAATGCCGTCTTTAAGGATAGAGGCATATGCTAGTGCTTCCCCTTCTCCCCATTCCGCTTTATGACCTTCTTTCAAAATATCTTTCCGACGTTTAAATACCCGATTTAAACGCTTAAAAACTTTAAAGCCTTCTGGTCGTTTTAACAAATCTTCATTCAATTTCTCTAGTTCTTCAAGCGGAACTGCCGTCTCATAATTGTCAATGTTTCCAGCTAATACTTCTGGCATATTTGGCTCAGCCAATCCAGACATAGAGTCTTCTTTCATTCCATCGTACACATCACGCAGTTCTACTTGCACTTTTTCTTCGTATTCTTTAATTTCATCCGCTGTTATGATGCCTTCGTTTTTTAAGACATCTCCAAACACTTTAGTCACTGTTGGATGATTATCAATCTCTTGATATAGTTTTGGCTGTGTTGCTCTTGGTTCATCCATTTCATTATGACCGTAACGACGGTAACCGACTAAATCGAGTAAGCAATCTTTATGGAATTTCTTCGTATATTCATACGCCATGCCAATTGCTCTAACACACGCAATTGGATCATCTGCATTGACACGAATAATCGGGATTTCATAACCTTTAGCCAAATCACTTGCATACCTTGTTGAACGAGCATCAGAACTGTCCGTAGTAAAGCCGACTAAGTTATTGGCTATAACGTGAAGTGTACCTCCAACTTTATATCCATTTAAACGGCTTAGGTTAATCGTTTCAGGTACAATCCCTTCACCGATAAATGCAGCATCTCCATGAATAATAACATTCATTGCTTTTTGTAAAGATTGCTCTGGATATCCCTTTTCGGAACGGACATCTTGAGCTGCCCTTGTAAATCCTGCAACAACCGGATTAACAAATTCCAAGTGTGATGGATTATTTGCAAGACGGATATGAGTTGAAGTTTCGTCATTTTTAACCGTTCTTGTTGCACCAAAATGGTATTTTACATCTCCTGTCCATCCGTAATTAATACCCATCGAACCTTCAGATGGCATTAATTCCTTGTCTGGAGCATACTGAAATTCGGAAAAAATCCGATCCATCGGTTTTCCGAGTACATAAGCAAGCACACTCAAACGACCGCGGTGTGCCATTCCCATCATGATGTTTTCAATCTTATCCTTATTTGCATCCTTCACAATTTGGTCGAGAATAGCTACCATTGATTCTAATCCTTCAATGGAAAAACGTTTCTGTCCTACAAATGTTTTTTGTAAAAACGTTTCAAAACCTTCTACATGGATTAATCTTTCTAGTAATTGTTTTTTATCTTCATCTGAAAACTGTAATTTATATTCACCGTGTTCAATTTGATCACGTATCCAATTTCTTTCTTCTTCGGTATTCACATGATCATATTCAAAAGAGATTGTTCCTGTATACCTTTCTCTTAAAAATTTAACAAAATCATGACCCGTTTCAATATTTGATGGCGCATCATTCCAAAGCCAATGTGCGGGGATATCTTTTAAATCTTCTTCCGTAATCCCGTATCTCTCTGGATTCAACAAGTTTGATTCTTCATTTTTTTTGCCAACAGGATAAATATCTGCCTCCAAATGGCCGAATCTCCGGATGGCATCAATACATTTGTTTGCTGCAGTAATTTTTCTAACATCTTCTTTAGAAAAACCATTTCCATTTCCTGTACTAGCTGTTGATGTTGTTTCATGATCCGTCCATTCTGGAGCACCATGAGAATCAAACATTTCCTTTAATGTTGGATCAACTGCTTCAGGATCATCCTTATATAACTCATATTGTTCTTCTACATAACCCATATTTGGGCCGTAAAACTTACCCCAAAATCTTCCTTTTGGATCTGCACTTTCTGCCACGTTCTATACCTCCATTAGATATTGACTTGATCTAATAAATAAATTAACGTTACAATCAAAAATATTCCGTTCTCTACAATGAATATACCTCTATGAGTCCAGAACAAAACATTCTATTTTAATTATAGATGTGTACTGTTACGAGGGCAAATAATTACTACTATTTTGTCGATATTTTGACCTAAAAAATAATTATGGATTTAATCTTGGTTAATAAAGGGTTTTCATCTCTTATTTTTGTCATAATTCTAAAAATATAAGGAATATTAGTAAGTATAAATATCTATATCAAAATCATTCTTTGGATAACCTATTTATAAAATGATATGATACTGTTATAATTCAAAATGCATTTTAATCTGCTGAAAAAGACTTCTCAAGGGGGATGTTTATGGCTTTTAACGGATTTGAACAAAAAGACTTTGATACTTTTCACATTGAAGGTTTAGATGAAAGAATGACTGCAATACAAGAACGAATCCAGCCTAAATTCAAACAAATTGGTGACGTACTAACAGATGATGTAAGTGCTATGGTAGGTTCAGAAATGCATTTGCACATTGCTAAGCATGCACGCAGAACGGTTAATCCGCCTAATGATACATGGATGGCAATTGCCGGTAATAAACGTGGTTATAAAAAACATCCCCATTTTCAAGTTGGACTTTGGGATGACCATCTATTTTTATGGCTTGCCTTTATTTATGAACTACCTGACAAGACTAAAATTGCTCGCAATTTCCAAAACAATAAACACTTGATTGAAGAGCTTCCAAAAGACTATGTTATTTCACTTGATCATATGAAAAACGAAGCTTCACAATTAGATGAGATTGATTTGGACAAAGCACTCACTCGATTCCATGATGTGAAAAAGGCTGAATTTCTAATCGGCAGACATTTAAAACCTAATGATTCGACTGTACAACAAGGAGAAGCTTTTATGGAATTTGCCCGTTCTACTTTCGAACGATTGATTCCTTTATATCGTTTAGCATATCAATAACATTTGTATTTAATAAAAACATAAGAAAAGTTTCACAAAAAATCATTTTCGGGTTATAATAATGATAGTGAAACATGCACGCCTACATAAAAGGCCTAATGGGGAGGTTTTTCATAATGAAAGTAGCTTTAATTTTAACAGTTGCTGTTACATTTA
>DATGUH010000043.1:0-6553 GCA_035301445.1 Pseudogracilibacillus sp.
CAGTACAAGTCATACCACTGATTTGCAAGTTACTTTCTTCTGTTGCCATTTTCATTTCCCTCCTATACGTCATGGGGGTATATTTCCCTGAAAAAGAAAGATCATACCCGAAGGCATAATCTTCTTTCACTAACTTCTATATGTTTACCTTTCACACAATAGAATATCCTTCACCTGTAATCTTTTCTTTAATTTGTTCCAAAGTAACGGAATCATCATTAAAATCTACTTTGATTTCATCATTATCTACATCTATTTCTATAGAAGAAATACCATCTAGTTTATTAACGCTTTTCTCTACATTACCTGCACAGCAACTACATGTCATTCCTTCAACTTTTAATGTTTCTTTCATTATCCATAACCTCCTAATCAATTTCTATCTATATACTACCATACCCCTGTACCGTATGTCAAATAGTAACTTTATTTATTAAAAAACAATCAATTCCACATAAGAAAGCACTAACAATGAGGGAAACGGTTAGTCTAGAATATAACTTGTTCTAAAATAAAGATCCTCTTTATTGTAACAAAACTTAATTATTTTTAATTTCATATAATTTCTCGTGATGAGTTGAATACATAGCTATTGAATCGGGAGAATGGTTTAAATAGTGGTTCACACTGTTTATAGCCGCAGGTCCTTCTGTAAATCCAGCTACAAAAAGATTTATTTTGTTTGGATAAGTTACTGCATCTCCTGCTGCGAAAATACCAGGGACGTTAGTTTCCATCGCATTATTGACAACAATTTGTCTTTCACAAGTTTCCAATCCCCAGTTTTCTACACCACCAAGTTCACCTTTAAATCCATGGTTCACCAGTACAGCGTCAACGTCTTTATTTTGAGTTATTCCAGTTTCCAGGTTTTCAAGTGTCACTCGCTTTATAAACCCACCATCACCATGTAATGTTTTCACTGTATAAGGTGTTAATACATCGACTTGTTTTTTCATTTTTTGAACGCTATGTTCAAAAGCTCTAAATTTATCTCTACGATGGACCACAGTGACGGTTTTTGCAATGGAATGTAATTCGTTTGCCCAGTCTACAGCTGAATCGCCCCCACCTGAAATAAGTATATTCTTATTAGCAAATGGACTAAAATCTCCCACAGCATAATGTAAACTGCTATTCTCATAAAGCTCTACATCATCTACTTCCAATTGAATTGGCCTTATAATCCCACTTCCTATGGCTAAAACAATCGTACGCGTATCATGAACTTCTCCTGTTTGACTTGTCAAACGAAAAGTTCCATCCTCTAATTTTTGTAAATCTTTTATCCATTGATTACATATAACCGTCGGATCAAATGTTTTTGCTTGTGCAATCAGTTCTTTAACAAGGTTATCCCCGGTAATTTCTTTAATACCACCAATATCACTAATCGTCTTTTCAGGGAACCCCATTGTAACCTTACCACCAAGTTCTCTACTTGCTTCTATTAACTTTGTTTTCATTCCTCTTAAACCACTATAAAACGCTGTAAATAAACCTACTGCCCCTCCACCAATAATCGTTACATCATATACTTCCCGTGCATTATAATATTCTCCATGAATATTTGACTCAACATTTTTACGCATGATTATTGCCTCTCCTCTATATTTTATTTATAGTAATAATCTCAATTAGATGAATTATCACCTTCATTAATTGATAATAGTTCTCATTCACAATTAATGATACCTATAGAGGGATTAATTTTACCTGCAAAAGAAATTGCTATGAAAGTCTTTAAAGAAAAAGAAAGGTAATAGGAAACAATCTAGTTAATATTTCCTTTCTTTCATATCTTTTAAATATTCAATAGGGTTACAGCCAAAATGCTTACGAAAAGCAACAGTAAAGTTACTGAAATTACTATAGCCTATGATAGAAGCTGTTTCACTAACATTATACCCTTCCATTTTCATTAGTCTGGCAGCCTGTTCCATCCTTTGACTTCGGATAAAGCCAAAAATAGTTATACCGTATAATTCTCTAAAGCCTTTTTTTAATTGAAATTCATTCAGTCCAACTAATTGGGCTAATTCCTTAATGGAGTAAGGATGATCTAAACAATTCAATACGATGTCTCTTGCTTTTTTTAGTTTTTTTATTTCTTCAGGATTAAATGAATGACTTGAATATTTAGAACAAAAGATTTCTTCTTGGAAAAATAAAATGATTAATTCCATCGCTTTTGCTTCATAGTACATTTTTTTCATCGTTCCACGATAAGAACATTGCATTATTTCAAAAATTCGTTTTTTAACCAATGGAGAGAGCTCATAAGGGGTCATATGTCCTTTTTGATCTTTCAGCACTTTCTTTACTCTATTTTTATCTGCTTCATCACCAAAATAATCGAGTAATCTTTCAGGAGAAATACGAACTTCTACCATTCGATTCCTTACATTTGAACTTAATTTTAATTCTGTTTTAGTATGATGAGCATAATAAACATGGCTCTTTGGCCCTTGTATTTTGAATTTCTGATTTTCCATTTCACAAATTGTTTTTCCAGATAGACAAAAGTTCATTTCAAAATAATTACTTTCTGGTTCAATATAAACTTTTATATCACTAAAAAGTTCGATATCAGATGTAATAATCTCCATACCCTCTTTAATTCTCATTCGTCTAAGACTGCCTTTTCCTAGCTTATCAGGAATAGTGAAATGCTGTTCCCTATTAAGTGTTTCACAGGAAAATTGGTGAGATAACAAATTTGAAATCTCGTCCATTCTTGTTGATTTGTCTACCTTTTGATTAATTTCAATCAAAAACTCCCCCCCCTTTTTCATATTAGAGGCTGACACAAAATTATTATTTACAAGTAAAATAATTAGCTAATCTATTTTTAATTTGTTTTTAATCTCATCCATATTATTTTCAAAACCAATGAATACTTTGGGCTTACTCCATTTGCCGAATAAGGATTTATCTTTAAATACAAAGGCAGGAACCATTCTAGTTCCCGTTAACTTTCGTAATGTTTTTTCCTTTTCTGGTTGCTCTGATAAATCATAATTGGTATATGAAATCTGATTTTCAGCTAAAAAAGCTTTCCCTTCTTGGCAGTCTGAACAGGTCGGTCTTGTGTAAAGTTCTAATTTTACGTCCTTCAACTGACTCATCCTTTCCATATAGGAATACATAAGCCATGCAGATAAAATAGCATGGCTGTGATGTTTCTCATTTTTTACTTCACTTCTATCACAAACGGATAAACGAGCACTTCACCATCTACTTTAAATTCGGCCCACATTTTATATTTTCCACGCTCATCAAATTCCGTCATGAATACTGTTTCGTTTTCAGATAACGGATGCACATGAATAAATTTTTCACCTGCTTCATCTGTAATCACAACATGTCCTAACGCACCTAGATAAGGCTCAGGTGTTGCATCCTTTACTTCAAAGTTAAAAGTAACCTCTTTATTTACCTCAATTGGATCGAACTTTAACTCAACGGTTTGTCCGTTAACTATCTTGGTAAAATTTGTATCTGCAATGAGTTCGTTTTTCTTTGTGTCTTGATTTTTATCACCAACTATTATTTCTATAGGTTTCACTGCATAATTTAAATTTTCAGGACTGATATCGACGAACACTTTATAACCACCATCTGATAAATCAATCTTTTGCACAAACTTCCCGTCACCTTCAGCTTCCGGATGTAAATGGTAGTAATCGTTTAGATCCGAGCTCATAATTATAAGGTGCATGATTTTTTCATGAGAGGTTTTCAATGAAGGAGCTTTTCCATCTTTATCTTTTAATTCAATCAGTAGTTCCCCTTGACTGTAAGATACTTGAGGTTCGACTTCATTTTCACCATGGTTACTATGATGATGTTGATGATGATTCATTTTATTTTCCTCCCTTTCTTGAACCGCAAAGACATTACTTCCTGTAATCAAAAAACTAATACAAATGACTATGAAAATCCACTCAACATTCTTTTTCACCAAGTATCATTTCCCATTCAATAATGAGCGTAATAATCATGCTTAAAAAAGGATATTGTAAAATAATCATGCCACGATTGACATGATTATTTTATCAAGTATGAACAAGGCTATTGACTAATTATCCAGCTATATCATATCCTTGATCTTCAATTTCATTTTTTATATCCTCTAAACTTACTGAATTTGAATCAAATTCTACATCAACTGTATTATTATCTAAATGTACCTTAACAGATTCAACTCCATTTAGGTTACCTACACTTCCTTCTATTGAACTAACACAATGACCACATGACATTCCTTGCACTTCTAATGTAATTTGTTCCATTTTTAAACCTCCTAATTTTAACTTCATTTTCATCATACTATACCCCTGTAGAGTATTTCAAATATAATGCTTAACTTGTTTTTAAATATATGATGAAACATTTCCATACTTTTATACATTTAATATTTGTTCCAAGTCGTTTTAACCTTTTACACCTTTTAATAATCTTAAACCATTAAAAATAACTGCAAGTGTACTTCCTTCATGAAAGATTACAGCTAGGGTCATATTCATTTGACCTATGATATTTGCAATAACTAAAAGAACAACAACCGCTAAAGCAAAAATGATATTTTGCAATACAACTTTTCGAAGTTTTTTAGCAAGTTTATGTGTGTAGGCGAATTTTGATAAATCATTTTTCATTAATACGGCATCCGCGACATCAATTGCAATATCTGTTCCCTCTCCCATCGCAACTCCGATATCTGCTGTAACAAGTGCTGGTGCATCATTCACACCGTCGCCAACCATTGCCATAACCGGATAAGATTCTTTTAATTCCGTAATAATCGATGCTTTTTCATCGGGCATGACGTTACCACGTACCTCATCTATTTCTAATTGACGACTAATCGCTTCACCTGTTTGTTTTGCGTCACCCGTAAGCATGACTGTATGAATATTCTCTGCTTTAAAATATTGAATGGCCTCTTTTGATGTTTCTTTCGGCACATCCTGAATGGCAAGTAACGCTAGAACCTTGTCATCTGTCCCAAAATATACGACGGTCTTTCCTTCGCGTTCATAAATATCCGTTTGGTTTTTAATATCTTTTGGAATGACAGGGTAGGAATTAGGTTTTCCGATTTTATATGTTGTTTTTCCTACGTTTGTTACTAATCCTATACCAATTATATTTTCAACTTCAAGTTCAATCGGTACAATGTTCTCATAATGTTTGATAATCGCTTGAGCAAGCGGATGATTAGATTTACTTTCCATCGAGACAATCATCGCTTCAAATTCTCGCTGTTGTGCTTCTTTTATTTCTTCTCCAAAGTACACTTCTGTAACTACTGGCTTTCCTGTTGTTAACGTACCTGTTTTATCAAAAGCAACGGCTGATAGATCAGAAAGATTTGATAGATAAGATCCACCTTTAAACAACACGCCTCGTTTTGCCAAATTACTAATTGCAGAAAGTGTAGCAGGTATGTCAGTAACAGCTAACGCACAGGGAGATGTAGCTATAAGAAATACCATTGTTCGGTAAAAACTATCGTAACTGGACCATTGAAAAGCAGTCAAACCGATTAAAAAGAAAACCGGCGTTAATAACAAGACAATCGTCACGTAAATTGGCTCTATTTTTTTAATAAAAGCTGCTGTTTTTGAAATGTTATTCTGTGTTTGACTTACCATTTCAATTATCTTGGAAATGACCGTATCTGAACTATCTTTTGTTACTTCCATCACTAAGGTTCCTGCACCATTCATTGTACTACCATATAAAGTATCCCCTATTTGCTTTTCTACAGGAATACTTTCTCCTGTAATGGCTGCCTGATCAACGGAACTACTGCCTGAAATGACAACTCCATCTGTTGGAATCTGATCACCATTTAACACAGAAAGTTTGTCTCCAACTTTTAAATCAGTTACATCAACTTCTTCCGTTTTTCCATCTTCTTTTAACCTTCTGGCAGTAGTAGGGTTGATTTTAATTAAATTCGAAATTTCTTTATTACTCTTATCTTCTGCATAATGTTCTAAGAAGTGGGCACCGCCAAAAATAAGGATTAATAAGGCTGCCTCCATGTACTCACCAATAATGACCGCTCCAATAGCTGCCAAAGTCATTAAAATATGAATGTTAGGCTTAAATTTCTTGCTCTTCATTGTTTGCTGGATAGTATCTACAAAACCTTCAATAATAATGTGATAACCAGACAATACTAATGAACTGATATATAATGCAGATTTCCAAGCGCCAGCATTTACAAATAAAGCGATTATAAAAGCGGCAAGACCTGTAAAGAATAAAATTACTTCTATTTTTCCGCCGTGGCTGTGAACACGATCATGCTCATGTTCATCATATACTAATTCATTCATAATAATATATCCCCCTATCTGTTAATAGCTATATTAAATTTGCTATAGCTATCTTTGTGGAGCATTTAATAGTTAACATCTGAAAACAGTAATTATTAATTTCAATCCACTATGATGCACAGTATGTAGATGAATAATCACTATATATTGTTTCTAAAGTGACCAGTTTAATTCTTTAGGTTTTAACCATATAATTTATT
>DATGUH010000044.1:0-13923 GCA_035301445.1 Pseudogracilibacillus sp.
TCTTCCCCTGCTTTTCTAAAAATGAGACTCTCTTCTCCGTCACTCGATGAAATCGTTACTTCAATATCATAGTCATTCGGGAAAATTTCTTTCACTTGTCCGTAAACATATTGAGTAAACCCAATCACTTCCGCTTGTCCAAAAAATTCAATCGGTAATTCTAACGATAATTTCTGTAAGTTTTCATCAACATAAAATCCAGTGCCAGCAACTCCTACATAGTTTGGAAAATAGGTCGCTACTTTCTCACCAAAAGTTGATACCTTTTGAAAATCATCATTATGCTTTTCTTCTGCCTCATCTGACGGAAACAACACGTTTTCTTCTTTAAGATTTTCCCAATCACTTATTTTATTTTCATCTTTCTTCACTAACGTTTTAGCAATAAAGTCACCTGGTACCGGTGAGGATTGTTCTTCTTCTTGAAACAGCCCTATCATAATTGGTACATTCTTTAATTCATCAATCCGTCGTACTTCTTCCAATACTTCTTCAGCTACTCTTTGACCTTCTTCCATTACTTCCTTTTTCGGAATATCTTCAAAGTAATCATCGCCATTCTCTTCTACTTGAAAATTATATTGAGATTTTAGTGCAATGCCAATCGACACGCCTACTAAATCAACACTATCGTCATCATTCTTTTTTAAATAGTTTTGTTCAAGTACATGAGAGAACACACGTGGATTCTCTCTAAATTCTTTTTCTTTCTTCTTTTTCTTCTTCTTATCTTTTGCATCAGATGGTTTCAATTCATCTACGTCCGGATTCAATGATTCTACAAGAGAAAAAATGTAATCTTCTGTCAAATACTGTCCTTCTTCATAGACATATTTATCCGGAGAAAAGTGTTCCGTAGAATGACGTCTCAGTCCTTCTTCCATTTCATTAATATCTAATCTATTCGTAATCTGGTTCTTTATCGCACCACGTGCAGCGCTCGGTTTGTAAGGAAGCACCATTTTATATTGATCACCAGATAATGATTGATTTGGAATGATAGATACTTCTGTTTCTGTTTCTTCTTCAGGTTGTTGAATAACTTCTTCTTGTTTTTGATTGGAACAACTAGCTAATAACAAAGTTGATCCAAGTACCAGAAGGAGGAATCGCTTCATGCTTCCACCTCTTTCATTTCTTCTTTAAATGTTTCTTCATCCCAGATGGTAATGCCTAATTTTTGGGCTTGTTCAAACTTAGATCCTGCTGACTCTCCAGCAATAACCAAGTCTGTATTACTGCTCACACTGCCAGTGACATTCCCGCCATATTTTTCAATAAGCTGTTTTGCTTCTTTACGGGTATAATAATCCATTTTACCTGTTAAGACAATCGTTTGGTCTTTGAATAAAAGGTCCTGCTCAGATGCTATATTTTCATTCCCTTGATAAACCATATTAACACCAAGCACTTCTAAATTAGATACTAACTCAAGGGCCTCGTCCTTGTGAAAATATTGTACGACTGCATCAGCCATTTTTTCTCCAATTTCATCTACTTGAACGAGTTGTTCAAAGGTTGCGGAGCGTAATTTATCCATTGTATCAAATGCCTGTGCCAAAATTGTAGCCGCTTTTTCACCGATAAAACGAATTCCTAATCCAAATATCAATTTTTCCAAAGAATTATCTTTCGATGCGGAGATAGCATTTAATAAATTACTAACAGATTTCTCTCCCATTCTTTCTAATGGTAGGAGGTCTTCTTTCTTTAGACGATATAAATCATCAATCGACGTAACAAGTTGTTTCTGAAAAAGCTGTTCGATCACTTTTTCACCCAATCCATCAATATTCATTGCATTTCTCGAAACAAAATGAATAAGCGCCTCCTGCAGTTGAGCAGGACAATCTGGATTCAAACAACGAAGTGCGACTTCTTCATCTAAATGAACTAGTTCTGTATGACAGGCTGGACAGTCCGTTGGCAATTGATATGTTTCTTCATCACCTGTTCGTTCTTCCTTAATGACACGCACAACTTTTGGAATAATATCGCCCGCTTTTTTTAGAACAACTTGATCACCAAGACGAATATCCAACTCATTTATTTGATCTTGATTATGCAATGTAGCTCGTGAAACAGTTGATCCATCTATTAATACTGGCTCTAAAACTGCTGTCGGTGTAATCGCACCAGTGCGGCCAACACTTACTTCAACGTCTAGTAAAGTTGTTACCGTTTCTGTAGCTGGAAATTTATACGCAGTTGCCCAGCGTGGTGTACGAGCTGTAAATCCAAGTGTTTCTTGATCGCTTATATCATCTACTTTGATTACAATACCATCTATTTCATAATTTAAATCCTTGCGATGTGTCACCCAATACTCTACATAGGAAATGACATCTTCAATGTTGTCATACTTCCTTCGTTCTTGATTCACTTTAAATCCTAGTTTTTCTAGTAAATTTAATCTGCTGCTATGAGTCGGATAGTTGTTCTCTTCTAATTCCCAAAGTCCATACCCATATAGAAAAATGTCTAAATTTCTAGATGCTGCTATTTTGGGGTCAAGCTGTCTCAAAGAACCAGCTGCAGCATTTCTTGGGTTTGCAAATAATGATTCATTATTTTTTTCCTTTTCCTCATTCAAATTGATAAATGAGGCATGCGGCATAAATGCCTCTCCGCGTACTTCAAACCGTGCAGTTTCTTTGATGGATAAAGGTATACTTTTAACAGTACGTAAATTAGATGTAATATCTTCTCCAGTCGTACCATCTCCTCTTGTTGATCCACGAACAAGCTGGCCATTCTCATACATTAGGCTGACAGCAAGTCCGTCAATCTTCAATTCACAGACATAAGTTACACTTTCTTTGTTTAATCCATTACGAACACGCCGGTCAAAATCACGTAACTCCTGTTCATTAAATGCGTTACCGAGACTCAACATTGGGATTTCATGCTGTACTTTAGAAAACTTATCCAACGGCTCCGCACCAACACGTTTTGTCGGTGAATCCGTTCGCGTAAGTGCTGGGAAATCTGTTTCCAATTGTAACAGTGCTTGAAATTTTTCGTCATAAACCGCATCAGGTACACTCGGGTGATCCAACACATAATATTCGTGTGCAAAACGATTAATTTCTGTTATTAATTTGTCCATCTTTTCCTTCGCTTCTTGCTGATCCATCTACGTACACCTCCTACTGTTTCGTAATGGGCGCGAACTTGGCAAGCAATCGTTTAATACCTGTCGGGGCTGGAAAGGCTATATCCAATTCCATATCCTCTCCTTCGCCCTTCACTTTCACAACCGTGCCAACACCCCATTTTTTATGCACTGCTTTGTCGCCGGCATTCCATGCTGCATTTTCTGCACCTGTCGTTATCTTTTTAGCTGCTGCCTTTTTAATAGGTGCTTGCTTTTTCACCGGGGTTGTCGGGGAACCAAACATGCCTTCTTTCGTTTGTTCAAATCCATCTAGTAATTCTTCTGGAATTTCTTCAATAAAACGGCTGATTGGATTTAAATTCGTACGTCCGTATAATGTACGCATGTTAGCATGGGTTAAAAAGAGTTTCTCTTCCGCCCTTGTAATACCTACATATGCAAGTCTACGCTCTTCTTCCATTTCCTCATCGTCCATCATCGAACGACTATGCGGAAACAAATTTTCTTCCATTCCAATTAAAAAGACGACAGGAAATTCAAGTCCCTTTGCCGAATGCAAAGTCATTAATGTAATTTTCTCGGCTTGTTCTGGATCGTTTTCATCCACGTTGTCTATATCAGCAATTAGTGCAAGATCCGTTAAAAAATTAACAAGCGACTTATCTTCCTCGACCGTTTTTTCAAAGTCTTGCGTCACTGTTAAGAATTCGGAAATATTTTCTAAGCGACTTTGTGCCTCCAATGATTGTTCATTCTTCAGTACTGCTTCATATGAAGTCACCTCTAAGACTTGATTTACCATATCAGTTGCTGTAAGAAAATCTTGCTGTTTAAAAAGATTCATCATCATATTACGAAATTCAAGCAATTTGTTAGCAGTTCGTTTTGCAATCCCTATATATTCTACTTCTGCAATTGCTGCAAACATGGAAAGGTCGTGTTGCATTGCATATTGACGAAGCTTTTCAACCGTTGTGGCACCAATTCCACGCTTCGGTACATTAACAATCCTTTCAAAACTAATATCATCATCTGGATTTGTTATGAGTCTTAAATAGGCAATTAAGTCTTTAATTTCTTTCCTATCATAGAACTTTAACCCACCGATGATTTGATAAGCCATATTCGCTTTCATAAGTGTATCTTCAAGCGCACGCGATTGGGCGTTAGTTCGATATAATACAGCTATATCTTGCGAAGAATATTCTCCGGAAACAATTAAATCCTGAATCTTTTCCGTCACATAATAGGCCTCTTCCCGCTCTGTGGATCCCTGATAATACGTAATTTGTTGCCCTTCTTGATTTTCAGTCCATAAATTTTTCGGCTTACGTCCTTTGTTGTGATCAATCACGTGATTCGCTGCATTCAAAATGGCTTTTGTAGAGCGATAATTTTGTTCCAAGAAAATTACTTTTGCATTCGTGTAATCTTTTTCAAATGATAAGATGTTTTTGATGTTTGCACCGCGCCACCGATAAATTGATTGATCAGAATCCCCAACAACACAGAGATTTTCATGTTTTTGGGCGAGTAACTGTACTAAATGATATTGTGCTTCATTTGTATCTTGATACTCATCCACATGAATATATTGAAAACGACGTTGATAATATTGCAACACCTCTGGAATCCGTTGAAATAAATGAATAGTCTCCATGATTAAATCATCAAAATCAAGTGCTTGGTTTTTACGAAGCATCTCTTGATAAGCGCCATATATTTTGGCTACTTGTTGTTCATAATAGTTACCAGTAAGGGATGTATATTGTTCAGGCGTCATTAATTTATTTTTAGCTGAACTAATTTGATTAATCATTGCTCGCGGATCATATTGCTTAGGATCCACATTCAAATTTTTTAGTACTTGTTTCATAACACTTAACTGGTCACCACTATCAATAATGATGAAATTTCGACTATAGCCAATTCGCTCAATGTCCCTCCGCAAAATACGCACACACATAGCGTGAAAAGTGGATACCCACATCGTCTTACCTGCTGGCCCAACTAATTGCTCTACTCTATTTTTCATTTCTCTGGCAGCCTTATTGGTAAAAGTAATGGCTAAGATATTACCTGATGGTACATCTTTTTCATCAATTAAATA
This sequence comes from Pseudogracilibacillus sp., assembly GCA_035301445.1. GTDB lineage: Bacteria > Bacillota > Bacilli > Bacillales > Amphibacillaceae > Pseudogracilibacillus. Next base: position 5,229 of record DATGUH010000044.1, read on the forward strand.
AGCAATCCGATGAGTTAGGACACGAGTTTTACCACTCCCTGCACCAGCCATGATGAGTAATGGCCCTTCTGTCGTTTTGACAGCCTGTTGTTGGTCTTTATTTAGATTATGTAATAATTCCGCTACACTCACAATGTCAGCTCCTTCACTATTTTTTAGCAATGTCAGCTGTTTCAAGTGCTGATGCAAAGTCTGTATAAATGCTATTTCCTACAATAACAACATCAGCATGTTGTTTCATTTCGATAGCTTGTTCTTTCGTCTGAATTCCCCCGCCGTAAAATAAAACCGTATGTTGCAATTCATTTTTCACTTTTTTCAAGAGATCAACATCCCCATATATTCCACTGTATTCCATATAAAAGATTGGCAAATTAAAAATATGCTCCGCCATAAATGCATATGTTAAAACATCTGCTTCATCAGGCATTTTGCAATCTGTTTTTTGAAATGCCTTCGATTCAGGATTCATGATACAGTAGGCTTCAAACTTTGTCTGTTCCCAATCAATGAGCGATTTATATTGTTTTATTGCTTTATGTTGAATATCCATTGCCCATTTCTTATCCTTACTATTTAATACCATTGGGATAAAATAAAAATCAAATCCTGGTGAAATAGCATCCATTTCAGAAACTTCTAGTAAACAAGGAACTGTATACCTTCTAATACGAGATAATAGATCAAGTACCCCTTCAAAAGTAACATCATCCGTGCCACCGACAATAATCGCATCCGTACCTGATTCGCATAATAATTCTAGTTGTTCATCATCAATTTCTTTAGCAGGATCGAGCTTAAATGCATGACTCCATTCTTGTATATTGTAATTCAATATTTTTTCCTCCAAATTATGATCCATTAATATATTATAGCAAAAATTATGCTTTGAAAAGAGTAATAAGGTGCCATACAACTTAAAAATCATGTTAATCATCGTATGATAACATATCCTTAGATAAGTCGTGTTATATCGACAAATACAGATTGTTTATTTCCCAGGAAATAAATAGTCTATTGTCGAAAGAAACTTTTCATTATAAAAGTCGACAGCAGTAAATACTGTCGACCTTACTTTATAGTTATCTATATTTAGTCTTGTTCTTTCTCCATTCGAGCTAATACAGTTTTATATCCTTCACTTCCATAATCCAATGCTCGACGAACGCGGGATATCGTAGCGGTTGAAGCATTGGTTTCTTGCTCAATTTCAGTATATGTATTGCCTTCGTACAGCATCTTAGCAACTTGTAGGCGTTGCGATAAAGATTGAATTTCATTCATCGTAGCAACATCATCAAAAAACTGATAACATTCTTCACGATTTTCCAATTGTAGAATAGCATCAAAAAATTGATCAAGTTGAATGCCTCGTAGTTTATCTATCTGCAAAACTTCTCCTCCTCTACAAAGTCGAGTAGATATTAATTATTAGCTATCGTTCTGTCCAATGGTTACTTGTTCCTGTACATCTGATATTGGATCCTTTTCTACAAAATTGATCCATGTCTTCCCAGGAACAAAAGATATTTCTTCTCCATCCAATACCGGTACAATTCGTCCATCTTTATTTTCCCATTGTAATTCTAGTGCTTTTCCTTTATGTAAAAGAACAGCATTGCCACCAGAGTCGATATCAATATCTCTTCTTCTTTCTTCATCGATAACTTGATGTTCTGACTCTACAATGAATACATTATCTATTTCAATTGGTATTTCAGATTCTAATTCTATCGTTTGTTCCCCATCATTATATCTTACATATTTTTCAGTGTCATCGTCGAATTTATATTCCACAACAGGTTCGTCTCCGTAATAATCAATTTTTGCGTAAGAGCCTTCCTCGTATGGAAGATCTTCTGGTAGGCTATCTTTATCCAAGAATGGTAAAGGTTCATATTCTTCAGTTATATCATAGCCTTTTTCTTCAGCAACCTCATCAACAGCACCAAATTGCAAATACATATTATGAGGCGCTTCACGAAATGTTTCCCTAACAATTAAATGTCCATCATTATCATGAAGTCCACCTTCAATATGCTCAATATCACGCTTTTTAATCATATCATTAATAAAATCTGCTGCACCTGAATATATATAAAGGGCATCATAATTATCTGCTAGCGTAAAAAAATACTCCCTAGCACTGCGAACCGGTCCAACAATTTCAGGCTCCTCACTTTGATAAATCGCCATAAATCTGGTTACATTACCTTCTGCCAACATTTCAAATACTATATCTGCTTGCGATAAACCTGTTTGTGGACGTGCCCCGTTACTATTACTTACCATTACTGCTTTGGCTTTACGATTTGTATCACCTTCTGCCTTTTCTCCTGTAAATGGATAATAATCAGATGAACCTCCCTCATTCGTCGTATCATTTTTTTCATTAGTTTCTTGGTTAGAACAAGCAGAAATAACAAAGAGCAACAATATAACACCTATTAATGTAAGCTTTCTCATATATCCTCCTATCACTTACTTTATTTGAACTTTATCCGGTAAGAAGAAAAAAACTTTTGTGAATCCTTTTTATTCATCGCATATTAGCTGGAACAATCACTTCACGTTTCATGACATCAACAATGCCAACTTGAGTTATCCTAACATACGGTAAATGTGTTGAAGACAAGAAAAGTAAATTATATATCGGATCATGGAATCGATAACCAGCCTCTACTAATAGCTTTTTACATCTTTTTTCTTCTTCAATTAAATCCTCCATATCGCCTTTAAACATTGCTCCTTGTAAGGAGAGTGGAATTTCGTAAATAATTTCTCCTTCATGCGCTAGCACAATTCCCCCACCAATAGTACGCATTCTTTCAAAGGCGACTCTCATGTCTGCCTTATCTTTACCAATTAAAACTATGTCATCTGTCGTTGAAAATGAGCTGCATAATGCGCCCAACTTTTGAGTAAAGCCGTTAATCACTGTATTGACACGCCATTTTCCATATCGATCCATAAATAATAGAAAAGCATCATGATTATCCTCTGATAACCACTCTGTTGTAATGTCTATATCAACTGCATAAGGTTTCATAATCACGTCATTTTCCATTTTCAAACCAATAGGAATGGAAAATTGTAAATCATCTTCGTTTAATTCCCAATCAATGTTTGCAGGATGCATCTCATACTTCTCCAATCGATACGGGAGTCATACGATTGAACTTTCCCGTCTTTTACAAGCCACTCTCCTTTGGCTAAAACACCGAGTGGATGTGGATCATCTTTTTCGTAAAGAATATTGATATGTGCGAGCTGCCCTGGTGCAATACTGCCGATTAGGTTGTCCATACCGTAATAGCTACTTACATTATAGCTCGCCATTCGATAAGCTTCCTCTAACGGCACACCACTTTTAATGGCTAGATCAATACATTGATTAATATTCCCTTGTTCATAAAATGAAGGCGAAGAACCATCAGTTGTATACATCAACAAATCAAATGCATGAAAATCATCTTGTAACAACTCTTCCAAAATTTTAGGTAAATCTGGGCGAATAGAAGAATGTCTTATAGCAGTATGGTAGCCCATTTCTAACCGTCTAAGCAGTTCTTCTGCTGTCATTGACTCATGATCACCGCTTACACCAAATAACTTTAATTTTGTCAAAGTTTCCTTCGATGAACCTGGAAAGTGACCTTCCACTCTTTTATGTGCCTTTTTTGCCTCTTGTATCCAGTATAACAGCCTGTCATCTCCCTTTAACAATTTAGGCCAAGCAGTTAACTCGCCTCCCTGCACAACGGAAGGGTTAGATAACCATGATAAAATATTTTTCGTATTAAATACTTGATCTTCTTCGCGAAGCATCGATTGTGAATCAAATCGTCCCCACCAAAACATCGATATTGGGAGCTTGTGAAAGTCATTAATTAGTTCAAAGGCCTTCTCTCTATCCAATAACGATAAGAAACGAATATTATCATTGATTAACGTCGTAGTTCCTGTTTTGCCACCATGATAAGCAAACGTTTCCGGGTTATATAGTTGGAAAGGATGAGCATGTGGTTCGATATATCCCGGCACCATATACTGTCCTGTACATTCTAATATTTCTGTACCGTCCGTATTACCAGGCATTTTATCTCCAACATACACAATTCTATCTTCATAAATCCAAATGTTTGCCTGCACCCATTTTTTTAAAAACACATTTAAATATGTACTATTTTGAAAAACAATTGTCGGTGGAATTTCTCCATCTACAACTGCTGCATGTTTTCTTAATTCTTTATTTCTCCAAAATTGTCCTTGCTCCATCATTTCTATTTCCACACTTTCACTAAATTATATCCATCTTTTTCATGATGGCGTTTTCATCCCTTATCTTACCACAAATATATTATTGAAGTAAGTTGTAGTTCCTATCCTTCTATTTTACACAAAAAAATATAGAACCTACATCATTGTACAAATAAATTATAAAAATGCAATCAACAACTAAAAGACATTGCATAATAGCAATGTCTCGTAGGATGGAATATGTTTATAATATCTTGTTTTTCCTAGTTAATTGATACTGGATAAAACACCTAGACTTCTACATCTTTCGCTATATCTGTTCTATAATAATAATTATCATTATCTTTGTATAAGTGCATATATTGATAAACTTTTTCACGTGCTTGTGTAAGTCCTTCAGCTAGTGCGCCTACTAGCAATACCCTTCCACCGTTGGAAACAAAGCCATCTCCTGACGATTTAGTTCCGGCATGCACAACAAAAACATCTTCCTCTGATTGTTCACTAGGAAGCGACACACCTTTTTCATATTTTTCAGGATAACCTTTACTAGCAAGTACTGTTCCTACACATGCTGCATCCTTCCACTTTAGCTCTGGATCTTTTCCGTCAAGACAGTCAAGCATCACTTGGACTAAGTCATTTTCCAATAATGGAAGTATAACCTGTGTTTCTGGATCCCCAAACCTTGTATTAAATTCGATGACTTTTGTTCCTGTCTCCGTCTGCATCAATCCAGCATATAAAATCCCTGTAAACGGCCGTCCTTCTCGCATTAAACCTTTTGCTGCCTTTTTTAAAATATGCGTTGTTGTATAATCGACAATCTCTTTAGTCACATCGGGAACTGGTGCAAAAGCGCCCATCCCTCCTGTGTTTGGCCCTTTATTATCGTCATAGGCTCGTTTATGATCACGAGCTGGCAACATTGGATATACATTGTTCTCATGGACAAATGCAATGAGTGAAAACTCCGGCCCTTCTAAAAACTCTTCCACAACGACTTTTCTTCCAGCACCTTCATAAGCACCATCTACCATTAAATGATCAACAGCTTCTAATGCTTCTTCCGTTGTTTGTGCGACAATGACGCCTTTACCTTCAGCTAAACCATCTGCTTTAATAACAATTGGTGCACCTTTTTCTTTAATATAATTGCGCGCTGCTTCTACTTTAGAAAAGCTTTCATAATTTGCCGTCGGTATATCATAGTCTATCATGAACTTTTTAGCAAAATCTTTACTTCCTTCCAACATTGCAGCCGCCTTCGTTGGTGCAAACACTTTTAATCCTTTTTGCTGAAAAGCATCAGCAATCCCAGCATTTAAAGGATTTTCAGGACCAACAATCGTTAAATCTATCTGTTTTTCCAGTGCAAATTGCACAAGTCCATCTATATCCATCACGTCGATTGGAACACAAGTTGCTTGTTTTTTCATACCATCATTTCCTGGTGCAGCATAAATTTCAGTTGCAAGCGTACCTTTTGCAAGATGCATCACAACACTATGTTCTCTGCCGCCTTTACCAATGACTAATACTTTCATCTGCTCACCTTCTTTGTTATGAATTAAATAAACTTAAACGATGTTCATTTTTCTATATAGATTGCTTTGCTTTTAATGTTTAAAATGTCTCATTTTTGTATATACCATGCTGATACCATATTGATTACAAATGTCGATAGAGTCTTGGTCACGTTTAGAACCGCCTGGTTGGATTATCGCAGTTACTCCCGCTTTAGCCGCTGCTTCTGCAGTATCAGGCATTGGAAAAAAGGCATCTGAAGCTAGTACTGACTGTTTCACCTTGTCACCAGCTTGTTTCAATGCAATTTCTGCCGCTCCAATTCGATTCATCTGTCCAGCACCTATACCAATTGTTTGCTTATCTTTTGCCAGAACAATTGCATTAGACTTCACATGTTTAACAACCTTCCAACTAAATAATAAATCTTCCCATTCAGCATCAGTTGGTGCTTTTTCTGTAACAACTTCTAATTCATCTTTAGTAATACTGCCTTCATCACTTGTTTGTACCAATAGACCACCTTTTACAGAAGTTAGTTTTTTCATTGGTTGATGCTGATCCAATCCGTCAATCTCTAGCAATCGAATATTTTTCTTTTGCGTTAAAATATCCAGTGCTTCTTTCGTATAAGCAGGAGCTAAAACAATCTCCAAAAATATCTCATGCATTTGTTTAGCTGTTGCTACATCCACTTCTCTATTAACAGCAATCACACCACCGAAAATAGACACAGGATCAGCTTCGTATGCGCGTTTGAAAGCCGTCGACAAGTCATCTGCAACACCTATCCCACAAGGATTCATATGTTTTACAGCTACTGTTGCTGCTTCTTCATATTCCGTTACCATTTCTAGTGCAGCATTAGCATCTTGTATATTATTATAAGACATAGATTTCCCATGATGTTGCTTTGCATTTGCCAAACTCAAACCTTGATCAAGCCCATCTTTATAAAAAGCAGCCTGTTGGTGCGGATTCTCTCCATAACGTAAATCTTGTACTTTTTCGAAGGTGAAAGTTTCTTCATTCGGGAATGTTTCCTCTGTTGCTTGGTTAAAGTATCGAGCAATCATCGCATCATATTGGGCTGTATGTCGAAACACTTTTGCAGATAGTTTTTTACGCATTTCAACATCCACACTGCCATTTTTAACAGCTTCTATAATCCCATCATAATCATCAGGGTCTACTGCTACAATTACGTCTTTTCCATTTTTAGCTGCGGCACGAAGCATTGTTGGTCCGCCAATATCAATGTTTTCAATAACATCTTCTTCCGTTGCATCCTCTTTTAAAATGGTTTCTTTAAAAGGATATAAATTAACAACAACCATATCGATTGGTGTAATATCTTTTTCCTCTAGTGCCTTCATATGTGCTGGATTATCACGTTTTGCCAGCAAACCACTATGTACATTTGGATGTAACGTTTTGACACGTCCATCTAATATTTCCGGAAATCCCGTAATAGCTTCAACAGGCTTTGCTGACACACCGTTATCTGTCAGTTTTTTTAATGTTCCCCCTGTTGATATAATTTCAATCCCCTGCACTTCTAACGCCTTTGCAAATTCCACTATATTTTTCTTATTTGAAACACTGATTAACGCTCGCTTCACCATAATAAGTTCCTTTCTTTCGTTAGTCTTCTTTTGTCAGGTCATTAATAATTTTCGTATATAACACATGCTCGACTTGCTGAATCCTTTTTTGTAAGGAATCATCCGTATCATTTTGAAAAACAGTTACTGGTTCCTGTGCGATGATAGGCCCTGTATCAACACCCTCGTCAACAAAATGGATGGTAACACCTGATACTTTCACTCCAGCATCAATTGCTTGTCCTACCGCATCTTTTCCAGGAAATGACGGTAGTAATGATGGGTGAACATTTACAATGCGATTTTTATATGCCTCAAGCAAAGTTTCACCAACAATTCGCATATAACCGGCTAGCACAATCCATTCAACTTTTAAGCGTTCTAACTTAGTAAGTATTTCTTTTTCGTAATCTGCCTTAGAAGGAAATGAACCAGGAGTAAGCACCAAGGTTTCCACACCGTAATGGGCTGCTTTTCCGATTACATGTGCTTTCGGTTTATCACAAACAAGTAACACCGGCTCAAATTCACGATTGTCATCCGCCATCATCGCTTCGAAATTTGTCCCTGTTCCAGATGCAAAAACAGCTACTCTTGCCCGCTTTTCAATTTCCATCAAAAAACACTCCTTCGTCATTAATCACTTCACCTATGACCATTGCTTGTTCACCTGCATCATTTAATAATGATACAATTGCTTCAGCATCTTGTTCATCTACAACGAATGCCATGCCAATTCCCATATTGAATACACCGTACATTTCTTCCAATGTCATATTAGCCTTTTCCTTTAAAAACTGAAAAATCTCTGGCAATTCCCATTTACTTGGATCAATATTTACTCCTAATCCTTCTGGTAACATTCGTGGGAAATTTTCGTAAAATCCACCACCAGTGATGTGAGTGATTCCCTTGATGTCATATTGTTTCATCACTTCAGTCACTGCTTTAGCATAGATTTTTGTCGGTTCTAATAAATGCTCTCCAAGAGGTTTCGACAGCCCTTCATATTGCTTGGTTAAATCAAGTCCTTTAATGACTTTTCGTACAAGAGAGTACCCATTGGAGTGCACACCACTTGAAGTAATACCAATGATTTTGTCACGTGCTTGTATTTTATCACCTGTAATTAATTTCTTTTTATCAGCAATACCTACAGCAAAACCAGCTAAATCATATTCATTCTCTTCATACATATCCGGCATTTCGGCAGTTTCCCCACCAATTAAAGCAGCTCCAGATTGTACACATCCTTCGCTCACGCCACTAACAATCTGTTCAATAACTTCTGGATTATTTTTCCC
>DATGUH010000045.1:0-8676 GCA_035301445.1 Pseudogracilibacillus sp.
TAATTTACGAAAATCAGAAAGTAAACTACTAATCATTTTAATCCCTGGGGTTTCCAACCCATTTTACACAAAAATTATAAATGGAATAGAAGACACGGCTTTCCAACATGGTTATCATATTTTGTTGTGTCAAACTGATTCCAGCCCGGAAAGAGAAGGAATTTATTTTAATTTAATTAAAAATCAACTTGCAGATGGTATTATTACAATGGATCCAGCTGTAAACCGTGATTTGCTAGCTGAAATCTCAAATGAGTATCCGCTGATTCAATGCAGTGAATATGATGAAAAAGGAATTATTTCATTTGTTTCTATAAATAATGAGAGAGCAGCTTATCAAGCTGTAGAACATCTTATTTTGAATGGACAAGAAAAGATTGCATTAGTTAATTCAAATGAAAAATTTTTGTATGCACGCGAAAGAAAGCAAGGTTACTTAAAAGCATTGCATGATTACGGATTGCCGATTAATCCCGATTGGATGTATACATCAGAAGGTCTTGAGTTTAGTAACGGAAGAAAGGCATTACAGCATTTTATGCAGCAAAAGGAGAAGCCAACTGCTATCTTTTCTGTTTCAGATATTTTAGCCATAGGTGTATTAAAAGAATGTAACGTACATGGTTTAAGTGTTCCAACAGATATAGCGCTAGTAGGTTTTGACAAAATAGATTTTTCCAACATGACCAATCCATCCCTTACTACTATTGCTCAGCCTATGTATAAAATGGGGGAAATTTCAGCGGAAATGTTAATTAAAAAAATAAAAGGAGAGGATGTAGATAGTGTCATTTTAGATCATGAGTTAATAATTCGCGAGTCGTCTTAATATAATGGTAATAGCTATTTAAATACAAAAATGTAATCGATTACTGAAATCGATTACAAAACAAGGAGGAAGAAATATGAAATCAAGTTCAAAATGGATTAGTAGTTTTTTTATGCTTGTGTTAATGACTGTTCTGACTGCTTGTGGAGGTAATGATGAAGATGCTAATGGGAATGAAAATAACGCAAATGCTGAAGAAGGAGATGAAGAAGTTACATTAACATACGCAAGAGGTGTTGATACAACAGGTGCTACGGAAGTGCTGGCTGAAGAGTTTGAAAAACAGCATCCTAATATAAAAATTGAATTTCAGGAAATGCCTTCAGATTCTGGAGATCAACATGATCAGTATGTCACTGCGTTTAGTGCAGATAGTGCTGAAATAGATGTTTTTGATGCGGATGTCATTTGGCCAGCAGAATTTGCTCAAGCAGACTATGCATTAGAGCTAGACCGTTTTATTGAAGAAGACGATATTGATATGGATGAATACTTTCCTGGGCCAGTAGAGGCAGGAAATTTTAAAGGTAAGCAATGGGCAATGCCTAAGTTTATTGATGCAGGTGTTTTATTTTATCGAACAGATATTGTAGAAGATCCACCTGAAACATGGGATGAACTAATTGATAGTGCAACAGACTTACAGGGAGAAGAAGGTACTGATTTTGGTTACTTAATGCAAGCGAACCAATACGAGGGATTAGTAACGAATGCGATTGAATTCATTGGCGGCTATGGGGGCGCAGTACTTGATGAGGATGAAAATGTAGTCGTTGATTCCCCAGAGACTGTAACAGCAATTGAAAAAATGCAGGAAATTGTTGACTCTGATTTTGTACCTGATAATATTTTAAATTTCACAGAAATCGAAACGGAATCGTCTTTTATTGAGGGAGAAGCAGTTTATGCGAGAAATTGGCCTTATTTACAAGCTTCATCTAATGATGAGGAAAAATCTGAAGTAGCAGGCAATGTTGACTTTACTACAATTCCAGCAGGGGATGATACATCAGCCTCAGCTCTAGGCGGTTGGATGGCGATGATTAATAAAAATACAGAACACCCGCAAGAAGCGTGGGAATTTGTTAAGTTTATGACTGGTGAAGAAGGACAAAAGATTACTGCGATAGAAGGTGGAAGTGCTCCGACACTTGCAGATTTATATGATGATGAAGAAGTACAAGAAGGTGGCGTTTTATTCTCTGATCCAGATTTTGTTGATGTATTAGAAAATGCTATACCTAGACCGGTAAGTTCTATTTATCCTAAAATCTCTGATATTTTGCAAATTGAATTATCAAAGGCATTAACTGGTGATATTTCTGCTGAAGAAGCTGCAAAAAACATGCAAGAAAAAATGGAAGAGGCTTTAGATGAATAAGTTTCACAAAATAGAGAGCAAGTTAGGTAATTGACTTGCTCTTCCTACATATTGTATGTGGTAAGAAATGTTTGAATGCATCAGGGAGGAGGTTCATTTGTGAAAAAGCGCCGTTTTGAATTAAATGAAAAGCAGTTAGGGTATGCTTTTGTTATACCATCGTTATTGTTGGTATTTATCGTGATTCTATGGCCTGTGGCGCAATCTTTTTGGAATAGTTTATTTGATTATCGTTTAAATGATCCAACTCGCTCTGAAAAAATGATAGAGGCACATATTGACTTGGAAACGTATGTAGATAATCATTTTTATCTTGAAAGCCAATTGGATGACTTAGCAAGTAATGCTGGAGATGATGCAGAAACAATCAAAGCATTATCTAAAGAAATTGAAGACTATCAAAATGAACTAATAAGCGATAAAGAAATGAAAGAAAAAGTTGATAAAATAGACGAATTGCTCACTAATTATGAGCCAGTGGGAGATTCAGATTTAAAATATCAAAAAATCGATAGTGAATTCGCGGAAGATTATCGGGAAGTATTACTTTCCTATGAGTCAGATTTAAACTCATTGGCTGAGTCAACAAGTGATGAAGAATTACAGTCAGATTTTCAACAAGTTGCTGATTTGCTTGGCTCAACAGGGGAGTCTATTTTAGAATCAAACTTTATAGGAATCGATAATTATAAAAAGTATTTTAAAGATAAACGAATGTGGCTTTCATTAGGCAATACAACCTTTTTCACGGTGGTTTCTGTGTTCTTCGAATTATTGCTTGGTATGTTAATTGCGTTATTAATTAATCGAGCATTTAAAGGAAGAGGATTCGTTCGGGCTTCTGTGTTGATTCCTTGGGCCGTTCCTACAGCAGTCGCTGCAATGATGTGGGGGTTCTTGTATGATGGTCAGTCTGGAATTGTAGCTCATTACTTGGAAGTGCTTCATATTATTCCAGGAGCTTCTTGGTTGTTATCAACTGGAAGTGGAGGTCTCTTTTCTATCATTTTGGCTGACGTTTGGAAAACGACTCCTTACATGGCTTTATTATTGCTAGCTGGTTTGCAGACAATACCGAATTCATTATACGAAGCATCCAGTGTAGATGGATCAAATAAATGGCAACAGTTCTTTAAAATTACCTTACCATTGTTGAAATCATCTATTTTAGTTGCTTTACTGTTTAGAACACTTGATGCATTTCGAGTATTTGATCTTATCTATGTGTTAACAGGTGGAGGGCCTGCAAATTCAACTGAATCCATATCTGTTTATGCTTATAAAGTTTTATTCGCCCAACAAAACTTTGGAGAAGGGTCTACCCTTTCAGTGATTGTATTTTTATGTGTAGCTTTCATTAGCTTTATTTATGTAAAATTAATTGGTTCGGATCTTTTTGAAGGACGTACAAAATAGAAAGGAGCATACTGATGAATAAAAAAGCTGGTATAGGATTTTATCTATTTTTAGTTGTTTTTGTATTTCTAGTCATGTTTCCTTTTATTTGGGTATTCTTAACATCTATTAAACCAGTTGGAGAGATTTTCTCCTCTTTTAATTGGTTTACGAAAAATCCTTCATTTGATTCTTATATTGCCGCACTTACCCATAGGCCATTGGCAAGATATATGTTAAATAGTTTTGTCATTTCAACAGTGACAACATTATTATCAGTCGGTTTTGCATCCTTTGCAGCTTATGCATTAACGAGGTTGCCTATTAAAGGAAAAGGATGGATATTGGGGATTGTGTTAGCTGCTTCAATGTTTCCGCAAGTAGCCATTATTTCTCCAATGTTTGATATCATTTCGGGACTCAATTTAAGAAATAGTTTCTTAGGGTTAGTTATTCCTTATATTACTATCAGCTTACCGCTTTCTATTTGGGTACTGTCAACCTTCTTTCAGAAAATACCCTCTGAATTGGAAGAATCCGCAAAATTGGATGGCGCAAGTCCTTTTCAAACGTTTCGTAAAATAATATTTCCATTAGCAGCACCAGGTGTGTTTACGACGGGGATTCTTGCATTTATTGCGGCTTGGAATGAATATTTATTTGCGTTGACGATTAATAGTGAAGATAAATGGCGGACAGTTCCCGTGGGGATTTCTATGTATACTAGTGAGTTCTCCATTCCTTGGGGAGATATTTCAGCCGCGACTGTCATCGTTACAATTCCCATCGTCATTTTAGTACTCATTTTCCAAAGACGAATAGTTTCTGGGTTAACTAGCGGTTCTGTTAAAGAATGATAAAAACATAAGAGGAAACAAGTTTAATATTGGAAGTAATCAATTGCTAAAAATAATCAAAATGTAAAAGAGGTGTAGTCATGTCTAAATTAAAAGTGGGTGTTATTGGGTGTGGTAGTATTGCCCGGCACCGTCATTTATTAGAATATCATGCAAACGAGGGTGTAGAAATTGTTGCAGTTTGTGATATTGTTATAGAAAGAGCTGAGGAGATGGCCTCGCTCTATCAAGCAAAGGCATATAAAGACTATGAAAAAGTATTACAAGAAGAGGAAATTGATGCAATCAGTGTTTGTTTGCCAAATTACTTACATGCTCCTCTTTCTATTGCAGCTCTGCAGGCAGGAAAGCACGTATTATGTGAAAAGCCAATGGCAACATCAAGTGAAGAAGCGGAAGAAATGATCCAAGCCGCCAAAACCAATGGAAAAAAGCTAATGATTGCTCATAATCAACGATTTGTAGATTCGCATGCTAAGGCACATAAATTAATTCAACAAAATGAACTTGGCAAAATCTACAGCTTCCGTACTACCTTTGGACACGGTGGACCGGAATCATGGAGTATTGATGGAAAGAATAGTTGGTTTTTCAAAAAGGATGAGGCCTTTATCGGGGCGATGGGAGATTTAGGGGTTCATAAAGCAGATTTAATTCGTTATCTGTTGGATGAGGAGTTCCAGGAGATTTCAGCCTTTATCGAATCCAGTGCAAAAGAAAATAGTAATGTAGATGATAATGCTGTATTTATTTTACGATCTGAAACAGGCATTATTGGAACATTAACAGCTAGTTGGTCTTATCATTCTGAAGAAGATAATTCAACAGTAATCTATGGAGAAAAAGGTGTGATTCGGCTAGAAGATGATTCAAAATATGGTTTAATACTTGAATATGCAAATGGAGAAAGAGTTAATTTCGAACTAGGAAAAATTCAATCTAATGATGACGATGGTCAAACGAATACTCATGTTATTGATCATTTTGTTGATTGTATATTAAATGATAAACAGCCATTGATTGATGGGGATGAAGGCAAAAGGTCTTTAGAACTCATCTTGGCTGCGGTTAAATCAAATGAAACGAAACAAATTACTACTATAAAGAGATGATGACATGTTAAGTGAGTTAAGGGTCGGCATTATTGGTGCCGGAGAAATAGCGAAAGACAGACATATACCAGCACTTTTGGCTTTAAAAGATAAAGTAATTATTACTGCGATTTGTGATGTGAATCAAGCAAAGGCTGAAAAAGTAGCCAGGAAATTTGCTATACCGCATTTCTTTAAAGAGTATGAAGATATGTTTTCTACTATGGCTCTAGAGGCGGTTGTCATTTGTACACCAAATAAATTTCATGCAGATATAACAATAGCTGCATTAAAAGCAGGAGCCCATGTGCTATGTGAAAAACCAATGGCAATGAATAGACTCGAAGGCCAGAAAATGATAAATGCTGCAAAAAAAGCAGACAAATTGCTTTCTGTTGGCTATCATTACCGCTACACTGATGCAGCTCGTATGGCAAAAGCGGCTATTTCAGAACAGAAAATTGGTGATCCATTAGTAACAAGAATCAGGGCGCTGCGCAGACGTAAAGTGCCTGGTTGGGGTGTGTTTACGAACAAAGAGTTGCAAGGTGGAGGCAGTTTGATTGATTATGGATGCCATTTTATTGATTTAGCTTTTTGGTTATTAAATCATCCTGTACCTGTGGAGGTAATAGGAAAAACTTATAATCGTTTAAGCACAACACCAAATCAAGTAAATGAATGGGGAACATTTGATTACCAAAACTTTAATGTAGACGACCATGTATCGAGTTATATTACTTTTAAAGACGGTTCTTCTTTACTGTTTGAATGCTCATGGGCTGCTAACATAAAGGAAGACCAGATGCATCTTAGTATTTCGGGAGCAGAAGGCGGTTTAAGTGTGTATCCATTTGAAGTTTATCGTCCCCAAGAAAATGAGTATCAATTAAGTGAAGAAAATGCAGACGAATATCATAACGAAGATCAAGCTGGCTATAGACAGATGAGTAATTTTGTAAATAGCTGTTTAGGAACGGAATCACTCCTCGTTGAGGCAGAGGAAGCGTTAAAAGTTAATCAAATTATAGAAGCAATTTATGAAAGCAATGATAAAGGAAGTAGTGTACGGTTAGAGGACTATGAAAGATAAATGTGAAGGAGTGTTGATGAATGAAACTAGGTGTATTTACAGTATTATTTTCTGGTAAAACTTTTGAAGAGATGTTGGATTATGTGAAAGATGCTGGATTAGACAGCGTTGAAATAGGTACAGGAGGAAATCCCGGCAATGAATTTTGTCCGTTGGATGAATTACTGGAAAGCGAAGATAAACGAAAAGCATATTTGGAAAAAGTGCATGAAAGAGGGCTGACAATTAGCGCATTCAGCTGCCACAATAATCATATCGCTCCTAATCCTAAAGAAGCACAAGAAACACATGAAACATTTGTGAAAACTGTAAAACTAGCATCTTTGATGGGCGTTCCTGTAGTAAATACTTTTTCAGGTACGGCGGGTTCTGATGAGAATGCAAGCTATTCTAATTGGCCAGTGACACCATGGCCTACTGCATACACAGATATTTTGAATTGGCAGTGGGAGAAAAAATTAATCCCATATTGGAAAGAACAAGGGAAGTTAGCGGAAGATTACGGTGTGAAAATTGGAATCGAACCTCATGCAGGCTTTCTAGTGCATACACCTTATACAATGTTGCGCTTGCGTGAAGAAACGAATGATTCGATTGGAGCTAATTTGGACCCAAGTCATTTATGGTGGCAAGGCATCGATCCAGTAGCAGCAGTAAAAATTTTAGGTCAAAAAAATGCCATCCATCATTTTCATGCGAAGGATACTTTCATCGATCAGGAAAATGTTAATATGTATGGACTAACAGATATGCAGCCATATTCCAATGTTGCAAGCCGTGCATGGACATTTAGATCGGTTGGATACGGCCACAGTACGAAGGTGTGGTCAGACATCATTAGTACACTGCGGATTAACGGGTATGATTATGTCGTCAGTATTGAACACGAAGACCCGATAATGTCTGTTGATGAAGGGTTTAGCCAAGCAGTAAAAAATTTAAAATCAGTAAATATTGCTCAACCAGCTACAGACATGTGGTGGGCTTAAAAGATAGAATAGTATATTTTAAGAACCAGGATGCCAGTTAACGTTAATTGGCATCCTGGTTGTTTGTGAGAAAGTTTTAGTCTTTGACGGGTCTTTTAAAGAACTGATTTTGAGCTAAATCGATAAAGCATCATACAGTGATGTTAGTTTAATAAGTATCCTTAATTTTAGTATCATTTATTGTGCTGTCTTCTCTTAATCCATCTGTGTAGTGCACTAGTAATTAAAAATAATATTCCAATGGGCCCGACAAACGGACTGATTAAAAAAAGTAAGAAACAGCTGAAAATATAGATAAGTTGATACACATATTTATTCGTATTTGACTGTATTTCGATAGTTGATTTTAATTTAAATCCAATCATGGCATCAAACATAAGTTTTGCAAACGGAAAGAAAACAAAAGATATAAACATATAATTTGCTGAACTCATTTCTTTATCTCCCCAATAGAATAGTACCATTGAAAAAATAGTTAAAACAAGACCTAATAAGTAACTTTTCTTGAAATACTCGTGATTTATTTGGTTCGTAAATGGAGCTAAAAATGAGTCTATTCTTTCCGTTACTTTAGGTTTAGATACATTTTTAACATCGAAATTAGGCGAAGTAATATTATCTAATGCATATAATAGAAGATCTTGTTCAGCAATTTTGATGTGGTCTAAGAAAATGGAGACCGTGCAGGGTTTACCATCTATTGTCCCGATTCCATTTAATTTTGGCTTTGTTTTGGACATTTGTTCTTTGTACTTTTCTTCATCATACAATATGAAATCTAAACAGGTTAATGAAATAGAATTTATGTGATGGGCTTGAATTTTGTATCTTTCTACGTCTTTCCATTTTATCGACACAGGATTTTTAGTACCTTGGTTCAGGATAATTTCTTTTTTTGTTAAAACGAGAAAGGGTAAAGGTTTAATTATTTTTTTTACGATGGAAGGCACCATAAGAACAAAAAAGGTAGCAATAACTCCACCAAGTAAACTTAAGAGGTAATCTTCATTTTTAAAAGCGATGAAACATACCGCTGTACAG
>DATGUH010000046.1:0-2607 GCA_035301445.1 Pseudogracilibacillus sp.
AACATTTTACTTCTTGGATCTATTTGATGGACAAAGGAATTACCTGGCACATATTGTCCAATAATCATCGAACTACCCATTGTTTTCACCTAGTGTTGCTTTTATATGTGCTGCAAGTTCAGTGACTGTTTGTCTTTTTAGTGGTAGATTGGCGCCCATTTTAGCATTGAATTTTTTAATAAATTGAATGGACTCTGGAACTTGCAATTGTACACCTCTAATCGATTCTTCCTGTTGGAAAATATCTTCTGGTGTGCCTTCCAAGAAGTGTTCTCCATTATTAAGAATGATAATATGATCCGCATATTGCAAAGCGTCTTCCATACTATGTGTCACTAGAATCATCGTTGCCTGCTCTTGTTCATGAATTTGGTAAAACATGTCCATCATTTCTTGTTGTCCTTTAGGGTCAAGGCCTGCTGTTGGTTCATCGAGCACATATACTTCTGGTTCAGTTGCTAATACCCCAGCAATAGCTACTCGACGCATCTGCCCTCCACTTAATTCGAACGGAGAACGTGTTAAAAATTCCTCCGACAAACCTACTTGATGAATCACTTTTTTAGTTCTTTTTTCAATGATATCACTTCGTACTCCAAAGTTTTGCGGGCCAAATGCGATATCTTTTTGCACATTTTCTTCAAACAGTTGATGTTCTGGATATTGGAAAACGATGCCGACCTTACTACGCAAATCTTTCATTTCCTTCAGCTTTTTTTCTTTAGAAAGAGAATAATTTCCGATGGTTACTTCACCCGAAGTCGGTGTTAATAGACCGTTTAAGTGCTGGATTAGAGTTGATTTCCCTGATCCTGTATGGCCTATAATCGCAACAAACTTCCCATCTGGTATATGGAAAGAAATATCTTTTAGAGCTTGATGCTGAAAAGGGGTATTCGGTTGATATATATAATTTACTTGTTTGAATGTGATATCCATAGTTCCTCCAGCATTTCATCCATTGTCAAAGGGTTGTTTTCAAGTGCAATATCTTGTTCTTTTAATGCATCGGCAAGCGAACTGATAAAGGGTACTGCTAGACCAATTTCTTTTAATTTGTTTCCTTCTTTTAGAATTTCTTTAGGTGTATTAATTTCCCATACATTTCCTTCATTCATTACAATGACTTTATCCACCAATTTGACCTCATTTAAGTCATGGGTAATGGTAATGAATGATAATGATTCTTTTTGTTGTAATTCTGTCATTGTTTCCATAATTTCAATCCGTCCGATTGGATCAAGCATTACCGTTGCTTCATCCAGTATCATCACTTGCGGCTGAATGGCTAGCACTCCAGCAATAGCTACACGCTGTTTTTGGCCGCCGGATAAACGATGAGGTTCAGCAAATCTATATTCCAACATGTTGACAGACCTCAAAGTAGATGTGATTCGTTTTTTCATCACACTTCTTTCTATTCCCCGATTTTCCATACCGAATGCAACATCGTCCTGTACGGTTGATCCAACAAACTGATTATCCGGATTCTGAAAAACCATGCCTATATCTTGCCTTATATCCCAAACGGTTTCGTCATTTAACAAAGTACCATTAATTTTAATTTCGCCTTCTTGTGGGAAAAGTAAACCATTCATTAGTTTTGCAATGGTTGATTTCCCAGATCCGTTATGGCCGATAATCGCAACAGTTTCTCCTGCATCTATTTCAAAGGAGCAGTCTTTTAGTACCCAAGGACCGTCCTCATCATAACGAAACGAAACATGATTAAATTCAATTAGTTTGTCCATTTTCAAGGGATGCCCCCCAATTTATTTTCCATGTCTATTATACATGAAAGGATTCATTTTTTCTCTAGAAGCGAAGCGCCTCTGTAAGCCGAATAGTCTTTTTAATCTATCCTTTTAGGTGGAGTGTTAATGTGGGGACTGTTGAGTCAGAAATATTATAGTGGAGTGAGAAATTCAGCACAAATCTTTTAGACGTTTGTAAATAAGGATTGCTACACAAATAAACGCTGTGAAGCAACGTGTCTTATATAACAAATAGAGCCTTTTTTTTAATGAGTTTGTTATGAATCGAAACCAATGATGACAAATTCACATTTCATTCTACCAGATTTGTTAAGACTAGAAGGTATTCTTCACAATTTATCACAATTTTTTAGTGATTTGTCCTGATTAGCTGTTTTGCTTTACAATTTAAACTGTTTTTCCTTCAATCTTTGTAACTAATCAATCAAGTTTAGATTTGTGCAGCAATTGAT
Source organism: Pseudogracilibacillus sp. (assembly GCA_035301445.1). Taxonomy (GTDB): domain Bacteria; phylum Bacillota; class Bacilli; order Bacillales; family Amphibacillaceae; genus Pseudogracilibacillus. The sequence goes on from DATGUH010000046.1 coordinate 2,228, forward strand.
CTATTTGTATTTCCAATCTCGCATTTTCTTAGTTTGCTGTTTCCACCTAATTTTCATGCTGAGATCTATTATATATCCGGTAATTTAAATAAAAAAGGGCTTGGATGAGCCTCCAGAGAGGTTTCCTGCCCTTTTATGGTTAGTAAATACATTTATTTGGCATAATCGTTATAAATCAGTCAACTAATTCGATGATTGCCATGTTGGCTCCATCACCGCGACGTGGACCTACTTTAAGTACGCGAGTATACCCACCTTGTCTGTCCTCAAAGCGTTTTGCAATATCATCAAACAGCTTTTGAAGAACTTGTTCGTCATCTTCTGATTTCTTATTATATAAGAAAGATGCTGCCTGTCTGCGAGCGTGTAAATCACCGCGT
>DATGUH010000047.1:0-17305 GCA_035301445.1 Pseudogracilibacillus sp.
CGGACTCGTGCTTCTCGCAAGCTCGTCGCAAATAAACAATGCTATTCCCTCAGACGAACAGGACGTTCTAGTGTCTAAGTTGGTGATTGACGTGACCGATTTTAGCCGACCAGGAGTCGCCGCCTTACGTTACAGCCATTCGAGTTAAATTCCTAAAAACGGATGTTTACGAAACTTATTTGTTAAACATTCGGATTTTCATTTAATAAATCTGATTATGAAATTAACTCCCTTTTATAATAATCAATACAAAACCCCCGCCGATAGGTTGGCAAGGGGAAAAGTGTTCAGTGTATAGAAGAGAGAGTGGGGTTTCCACTCTCTAAAACCGGCAAATTATCTACTTTCCAAGAAAAGTATAGCATATAAGTAAACTAATGACAAATATAGCGCTGTTTGTATATTTAACTATCCTTTTTTAAAACAGAGACAATTGATTTTTTTCTTCCATGCCATCCAAACAACCATGATTATCTAGGTATTCCAGTACTGTTTTTGAAATACGACTACGTTCACGAAGATCCTCTTTTGATAAAAACTCACCATCTTCACGAGCCTTTACAATATTAATCGCCGCATTAGTCCCAAGTCCATCAACAACATTGAATGGCGGGATTAATGCATCACCGTCTACAAGAAATTCTGTTGCATCTGATTTATATAAATCAACTTTCTTGAAATGAAAACCACGTTCGCACATTTCTAAAGAAACTTCCAGTACTGTTAATAACGTTTTTTCTTTTGGTGTAGCGTCATTGCCTCTTTCTTTAATAAATTGAATTCTATCTCGTAATGCTTGAGATCCTTTTACCATTGTATCTAATTCAAAATCATTAGCTCGAATGGAAAAGTATGCAGCGTAAAAGAAGATAGGATAATGCACCTTAAAATAAGCAATCCTAACTGCCATTAACACATAAGCAGATGCGTGAGCTTTAGGGAACATATATTTAATTTTTTTACATGATTCAATATACCAGTTTGGTACATCATGCTTTTTCATTTCTTCTATCCACTCATCTTCCAATCCTTTACCCTTACGAACGAACTCCATAATCTTAAATGCTAAAGACGCTTCCAACCCTTTTTGCATGAGGTATACCATAATATCATCACGACAACCGATGACATCACCTATTTCACAAATACCTTGCTGAATAAGATCCTGCGCATTCCCCAACCAAACATCCGTACCATGGGATAATCCAGAAATAATAACTAATTCAGCAAATGTGCTCGGTTTCGTATCTTCTAGCATTTGACGAACAAAGGCTGTTCCAAATTCAGGAACACCAAGTGTCCCTGTCTTACAACCAATTTGATCAGGTTCTACACCAATAGACTCGGTACCAGAGAAAATTTGCATCACTGCTTCATCATCGAGTGGGATTGTTTGTGGATCGATACCACTTAAATCTTGTAACTTACGTATAACAGTCGGGTCATCATGCCCAAGTATATCAAGCTTTAATAAATTATCCTCTATAGAACCAAACTCAAAATGTGTTGTGCGCCATTCGCTTTTACGATCATCAGCAGGATACTGAATCGGTGTAAAATCATAAATTTCTAAATCGTTAGGTACGACGATAATACCACCTGGGTGTTGGCCAGTTGTTCGCTTCACTCCAGTACAACCATCCACAAGACGATCTATTTCTGCCCCTTTGTAATGAATATTTTTATCAGTAGCATAACCTTTTACATAACCAAAAGCAGTTTTAGTCGCTATCGTACCTATCGTTCCTGCCCGGTATACATAATCTTCACCAAATAATTCCTTCGTATAGTGGTGGGCTTTAGGTTGATATTCCCCTGAAAAGTTAAGATCAATATCCGGCACTTTGTCCCCTTTGAATCCAAGAAATGTTTCAAACGGAATATCTTGCCCATCCTTTTCAAGAGGCTCATCACAATTAGGGCATGCTTTTTCTGGTAAGTCAAACCCACTTCCATAAGTTCCATCCGTATAAAATGAATGGTATTGACAGTTTTTACAAACATAGTGTGGTGGCAACGGATTTACTTCTGTGATTTCAGTCATCGTTGCGACAAATGAAGAACCAACTGATCCCCTTGAACCGACAAGATAACCATCTTTAAGAGACCTTTTTACAAGCTTTTGGGAGATAAGGTAAATTACAGCGAAACCATGACCTATAATGCTTTTTAATTCCTTCTCCAGCCTATTTTCAACAATCTCAGGCAATGGACTACCATATATTTTTTCAGCATTGCCATATGTTAACTGTTTAATCTCCTCTTCTGCTCCTTCGATACTCGGAGTATATAAGTCATTCTTAAGTGGAGCAATAGGCTCAACTTTTTCTGCAATGGCATTAGAATTTTCAACAACGATTTCATAAGCAGTATCATCATCCAAAAAGGAAAACTGTTCTAGCATATCACTCGTTGTGCGATAAGGCGTATCCGGTAAATGGACACGATTAAGAGGATTCCCTTTTTGTGATGCGATTAATATTCTACGATATATTTTCTCATGTGCTTCAATATAATGTGCATTACTTGTAGCAACTACTTTCTTACCTGTTCGTTCTCCTAGTTTAATAATCTTTTTTATCACTTCTGTAATTTGTTTTTCATTTTGAACTAACTCACGGTCAATTAGGTGCAAGTAATTGCTCGGTGGTTGTACTTCTAAATAATCATAGAATAAAGCAGTATCTTCCATTTCCTCAACAGATTTCTGCATCATCCCATTAAAAATTTCTCCTTGGTCGCAAGCAGAGCCTACAAGTATTCCTTCTCGATGTTTTTCTAATACGGAACGAGGAACACGAGGTTCACGATAAAAATATTCCGTATGAGCATAAGAAACAAGTTTATATAAATTTTTCAAGCCTACATCATTTTGTGCAATCAAAATGGCATGAAATGGTCGTCCATGTTTATAGCTATCACCTTCACCCATACGGTCATTCAATTGATTTACATTTAACATATTTATTTCTTCAAGTGCTTCTACCATTTTCCAAAATAAATATGCTGTGGCTTCCGCATCATAAATTGCGCGGTGGTGCTGTGTTAGTTCAACATTGACATGCTTACATAATGTATTTAGACGGTGATTACCAAGCCCAGGAAACAATAATCTAGCAAGTTCCAATGTATCAATGACAGTATTCTTTACTTTTTCATAGTTTATTCTAGAAAAACCTTGATTTAAAAAGCCAATATCAAAAGTTGCGTTATGTGCAACATAAATACTATCGCCAACCCACTCATGAAATTCTTTTAATACCGTATCAACCTCAGGGGCATCTACCAACATATCATCGGTTATACCTGTAATATCGATAATTTTGGGGGGAAGTGGGCGGTGTGGATTACAGAAACGTTCAAAACGATCAATGATCTCCCCATTCTTCATCTTGACACCAGCAAGTTCAATAATAGTGTCATATACAGAAGAAAGACCAGTTGTTTCCACGTCAAATACGACATATGTACCATCATTCAGCGGAATATCCTGTGCTCCATAACAAATTGGTACACCATCATCTACTACGTTTGCCTCTACACCATAAAGTACTTTCATCCCATACTTCTCTGCAGCGGCATATGCTTCAGGAAATCCTTGTACACCAGCATGGTCTGTAATAGCCACTGCCTTATGCCCCCAAAAATGGGCCTGCTCAATTAATCTAGTCGGACTTACAACAGCATCAAGCTGACTCATTGTAGTATGGGCATGTAACTCTACTCTTTTTTCAGTGGCTTCATCAGCTGGTCTAGCTACATTGATTTCTTGAACATCGTTAGCCATCATAACTAACTCACCAGAAAATTGATCCGTTTGTATTTTACCACGTGCTTTTATCCAAATTTTTTCTTTAGACGATTCAAACAGACGAGCATCATCATCATTTTTGGAAAACATTTTAATTTCTAAAGAATCCGTATAATCCGTTACTTTTAAAATAAGTAAACTTCGACCAGAACGAAGCTCGCGGACATCTTTTAAAAACACAAATCCCTGGACAGTCAGTTTACGTTCCTCATCTAAAATTGTTTCCATCTTTACCGGCTCATCTTTTATCGGATAACCAATTGTTAAGTTTTCTTTAGCCGATTTTTCTTCCGCTTGTTTTGTTTGTTTTTCATGTTGTTGTTTTTGTGCATGGCGGACAAACTCTTGATCTTCCAAAACTGTTCTTTTGCGAAAATCGTCTAATTTTGACTTTTCCGTTTCTACTTTAAACGATAAAACATAGTTACCTATGCCTGCCTGTCTACAGAAGTCCCGGAATTCATGTTCAATCCGTTTTTTGAGAGAAACAGCTTCTGCATCTGTGTTAACTGTTATAGTCACATTAGATGCTTCGAGTATCGGCAATTGTTCTAATATATTCTGTTGTGTTGGTAACAACTTAGTTAAACCTGCAACAAAGGCATTCCAATACTTCGGGAATTCCTCCGTAATATCGTCTTCATTATTTTGAGAAGTTAAATACAATTTAATAGTTGCAATAGATTCAAATGCTTTTTTAGTGTATGCCAAAAAGGCTTCATAAATCTCAAATGGAAGCCTTTTTTCTAAAGAGATATGAAAATGCCAGCATTGCTCTTTTTTATACACAACAACTTGTTCAAGCGAACTGTTGTTGAAATATGTATCCTTCCATTCTTCCGGAAGTTGAATTTGTTCTAGTAAAATCGCCATTTTTTCTTGGCTCGATAATGACATGACAATTCCCCCAAAATGAATACTACTATAAATTTTATCTTAATAGATATGTAAAGCGCAAGTACTGGTCAAAATATTGTTACATGTAACATTACTATTCATTAACAAGAGGAAGGCTATAAGAAAAACATTATTATGCAACAAAAAACGAACTATTCTAAAGGTGAATATTGCTTTGGAAATATACATTGCTTCCTATTAGTGGTTGGAGAGTCTTCGTCTAGCTACAGCTCTCTAAACTCTCCTGGATCATTTTCCGACGGAAGTTCACGTATATTTCCACCGCTAATTTACCGAATGTTCGTTTTCATATACATCATTTTTATAATGTCCTAGCCTCCCCATCAACCTAATTTAATTGCCTACAAAAACAATCGTTGAATATCGTTCCACGTTACAACAATCATTAAGAGCATCAAAAGAGCTAGGCCAATCACATGAACAATTCCTTCTTTTTGTGGGTCTATTGGCTTTCCACGGACAGCTTCAATCCCAACAAATAGTAATCTTCCTCCATCAAGTGCCGGCAATGGTACAAGATTAATAATACCTAAGTTAATGCTCAACATAGCCGTCCATAATAAATAGGGCATAAAACCAGTTTTGACTATTTGATCTGTTGCATCATAAATACCAACAGGACCTGACAACATATCAAGCGATAATTGACCCGTAATCAACATAAACAAGTTTTTAATAATTAAAACAGTCGTTTCATACGTTGTTTCAAATCCCCATTTAAAAGTCTTTATAATTGATTTCTCATTGGCTTGGTATATTCCCGCTTGTCCAATTGTCTTACCTTCTACATCTTCAGCCTCTCTTGGTACCAATGAAAGAGAAGTGGTTTCATCGCCACGCTTTACCATTAAATCAATTTGTTCTTCAGGATGTTGCTCAATTTCAGACGTGAATTCTTCCCAGGATGTAACAGAACTTCCATCAACCTGTGTCACTTCATCCCCTTGTTGCAAACCTGCCTCCTCAGCAGGGCTTCCATCTTGCACTTCACCTAATAACGCCTTTTCTGAAGGAACACCTTGAATGAGACCAATGACTAAGAACAAGAGAATAGCCAATACAAAGTTCATCATCGGACCTGCAAAAAGTTGCATTCCTCGCTGACCTACTGATTTGGATGCAAATTGCCTGTCATAAGGCGCGATTTGAGTTTCTCTTTCATCCTCAACAAAAAATGCCTTATCATCAACTTTGAAGTGTTGTATTTCAGTGTCATCGTCTAGTTCATAACCATTAATTTCAAGTGCATGATCAAGATCTGCATTTACGACCTCGATTAAGTGAGCATCAGGATGCTTTTCTTTATTATTAATGATGATTTTATGCACTTCATCTTTCTCATTAAACTCAAGCCCAATATGATGCCCAGGCTTTAAATCAGTAATTTCCGGATCATCACCCGCTACACGTACATATCCGCCAATTGGTAGCAATCTAATCGTGTATAATGTTTCATTTTTTTCAAATGCGAATATTTTAGGTCCAAAACCAATGGCAAACTCGCGAGCTAACATTCCGGCCCTTTTGGCAAAAATCAGATGTCCCCATTCATGCACGGTTACCAGTACGCCAAACATTATGATAAAGGCGATTACTGTAATCAAGTAAACCACTCCTTCAAAAAACTGTTATACAAAATGGATTAGTTTGAGCATTAAAAGCACAAACAATAAAGAATCCAACCGATCTAAAATACCACCATGTCCTGGAAAGATTTTACCTGAATCTTTCACTTGATAATGACGCTTCATTGCCGATGCTACTAAATCGCCAATTTGTCCTACAACAGAAATCAATACGGTTATGCCGACAATACTGACAAATGAATAATCTAACGGGGAAACCAAATGAAAAATGCTTCCTGTTACAAGCGCGAATAATATACCACCTAGTGCGCCACCTATCGTTTTATTAGGACTTATTTCTGGCCATAGCTTTCTTTTACCAAAATATTTGCCAACAAAATATGCTCCAGAATCAGTTGCCCATATAATAAATAGAATGAATAACAAATAGTCCAAGCCAGCCATCCTCGTATCGATTAATGCTTGAAAAGAAATCCCTATATATGCAGTAGCTATCAATACAAAACCGGCATCATCGAAGTTGAACTTATTTTTTGCGAGCACTGTAAACGCAAGTAAAATAATTAGAAACACAAGAAATATGTCATTACCATTTATCTCAAAAGGTAACTTTCCTGGATACATCCACATACATAAAAATATAATAGATACTAATACATATTGTATTCCCTTATCATGTGAATACATTCGCATTAATTCATAAAGGCCAATTATTGCAAAAACATATACCCCCAATATAAAAGGTAGTCCACCAAAAATAATGAGTGGTATTAAGATAATTAATGCAAGTGCTGCGGTTAAAATACGTTGTTTCATCTAGACTAACGCTCCCTTACACTCCACCGTAACGACGTACTCTTTGTTGATAATCAAGTAATGCTTCTTTAAATATTGCTTCTGAAAAATCTGGCCATAATACATCCGTAAACCAAAACTCTGTATAGGCTGACTGCCAGAGCAAAAAGTTACTCAATCGTTGCTCTCCACTCGTACGGATAAGCAAATCAGGATCCTGTAAATCATTTGTATACAAACAGTTTCCAATCAGTTCTTCATCGATTGCATCTATTGCTAATTTCTCATCACGTACTTCAGCAGCGATAGATTTTATTGCACGTACCATTTCGTATCTACTGCCATAATTTAATGCAAAGTTCAACAGTAATCCATCATTATCCTTAGTGGATGCTTTTGCATGATTGATTGCATTCTTTGTATGTTGGGGCAATGCATCGAACTCCCCAATCGTATCAATCTTCACATTATTTTCAATCATTTCAGGTAAATAAATATGTGAAAAATCTTTTGGAAGTTTCATTAAAAAGTCAACTTCCGGTTTCGGTCTTTTCCAATTTTCTGTTGAAAATGCATATAATGTCAATACTTTAACATTATACTTAACAGCAGCACGAACTATTCTTTGTACCACTGTCATGCCTTCTTTATGCCCTGCTATTCGGGGAAGGCCTTTTTTGCTTGCCCATCGTCCATTACCATCCATGATAATTGCCACATGCTCCGGTGGATTTTCCAACATCCCTGGAGGGACAGTTTTCTGTTTTTTATTTAAAAAAGGTAGCCATATAGCCATCATTCATCCCCCAAAAGCGTAAACCTGCTCAGCGTTCTTTAAAAGTTCTCTGTTCATTTTATTTATCTCGCTCTGCTTTCATACCAAGTTTCTATTATCATTTATCTATTCTATACGTAAAATTATATTTGCAAATGTGCCATCTAAATTATAACCCGATTACGTATCGATTGCGAAATAAAAGCCCTCTTTCATAAGAGGGCATAAAACAATCATTAGTTTATGACAAATCTTAACTGTTATTTCATTATAACAAAAAGATCTGTAAATCAGAAATATTTCATTAATTAATAGGAATTAGACTTCCATTATTTCTGATTCTTTTGTTTCAGAAAGCTTGTCAACCTCATCAATATATGCGTCAGTTGACTTTTGAACTTTTTCTTCGGAGGATTTTAATTCATCTTCCGTTATTTCTGAAGATTTTTCTAACTTTTTAAGTTGATCATTTGCTTCGCGTCTTACATTTCGTATTTGAATTTTTGCTTCTTCTGAATATTTCCCGACTACTTTGGTTAGTTCCTTACGACGTTCCTCCGTTAATGTAGGAATATTTATACGAACAATATTACCATCACTTGATGGAGATAGACCTAAGTCTGCTTTTTGGATTGCCTTTTCTATTTCACTAATACTTGATTTATCAAAAGGTGTAATCACAAGTAATCTTGCCTCAGGAGTACCGATAGTAGCTAATTGCTTAAGTGGTGTTTGCATGCCGTAATAATCAACAAACACATTATCTAAAATAGATGGATTCGCTCTGCCAGCGCGTACTGTTGCTAAGTTACGAGTAAAAGCTTGTACAGCAGTTGTCATCTTTTCATCAAGTTCATTAAATATATCACTTGTCGTCATATTTATTTCCCCCTAATCGTTGTTCCTAATTTTTCACCTTGGACAACTCTTTTAATATTGCCCGTTTCAGTGATTGAAAATACAATAAGTGGAATATCATTGTCCATGCAAAGTGTTGAAGCGGTTGAATCCATTACTTCTAATCCTTCGTTCAACATATCCAAATAGGATAATTCTTCATATTTTTTTGCTGCCTTATTTTTAACAGGATCATCATTATACACACCATCGACATTATTTTTAGCCATTAAAATAACATCAGCTTCTACTTCAGCAGCTCGTAATGCCGCTGTTGTATCGGTTGAGAAATATGGATTCCCAGTACCTGCTGCAAAAATTACAACACGTTTTTTTTCTAGATGTCTAATTGCTTTTCTTCGAATATAAGGCTCTGCAACTTGACGCATTTCAATGGAAGTCTGAACACGAGTTGGTATATCAATAGCTTCCAAACTATCTTGCAGTGCAAGGGAGTTCATAACTGTTGCAAGCATTCCCATGTAGTCTGCATTTGCGCGATCCATGCCCATCTCACTTCCGACTTTTCCACGCCAAATATTACCTCCACCTACAACAATAACTGTTTCGACCCCAAGTTCCGCAACATCTTTTACTTGTTGTGCAATTGATTGAATTACTGCTGGTTCAATACCATATCCTTGCTCGCCACTTAATGCTTCACCACTTAGTTTTAAAACGACCCTCTGATAGCGTGCTGTCATGTTAACCTCCAAAAATGATAAAATTAATCTCATTTATATTATAGCATCAAAAATAAGGGAACACCAAGTGAGTGTTCCCTTTCTGGTGATGAATCAGAAACTATGGATACTTCTTTCGAGAAAAAGTATTATTTCATCAGTTGTTTTTCATTTGACTCATAACTTCTTCCGCAAAGTCTTCAGTCTTTTTCTCAATACCTTCTCCAACTTCGTAACGAACAAAGTCTTTGATAGAAGCATTCTTAGATTCCACAAACTTTTGTACTTTCATATCTGGATCCTTAACAAATTCCTGCTCTAATAGACAAATACCTTCAAAGAACTTACCAAGGCGGCCTTCCACCATTTTTTCAACGATTTTAGCAGGTTTTCCTTCGTTTAGTGCTTGTTCTTTTAAAATTTCTCTTTCACGGTTTACTTCTTCTTCATTTACATCTTCGCGAGTAATGTAACTTGGATTAACAGCTGCAACGTGCATTGCAATATCTTTAGCTACATCTTCATCTGTTGTACCTTCTAAAACAGTAAGTGCGCCAATTCTTCCTCCCATATGAAGGTAAGCACCAAATGCATCTGCATCAGTTTTACTTAACAATGCGAAGCGACGTAGTGTGATCTTCTCACCAATTTTAGCAACAACACTGTTTATATATTCTGCTAACGTTTGATCTTTATCAGTTACTGTTTGTTGCATTGCTTCAGTTAAATCGGCTGGTTCTTGTTCAAGAATATGATCTGCTATATCTCCCGTCAACTTTTGAAATGTTTCGTTCTTCGTTACAAAATCTGTTTCACAGTTCAATTCAATTAATACAGCTTTATTTCCTGATGTTTTTATGAAAGTAGTTCCTTCAGCTGCAATACGATCCGCCTTTTTAGCTGCCTTTGCTGCACCACTTTTACGTAATACATCAATAGCCTCGTCCATATTACCATCTGTTTCTGTTAATGCTTTTTTACAGTCCATCATACCTGCGCCTGTTTTTTCACGTAACTCTTTAACCATTTTTGCAGTAATTGCCATTATTTATTCCTCCAATATAGAAATGCTATACAATTCATTCAATTATATTCTTTAAAAAAGGTGATAAAAGGTTATCCCCTTATCACCTATCTTGACTTACTCTGCAGCAGGTGGTGTTTCTTCTTGTTCTGCTGTTTCCTTAGTTTCTACTGGAGCAGTTTCTTCTGTCTCAACTGCTGCTTCCTGTTCTTCTACATCCATTTCTGTACCTTGTCTTCCTTCAATAACAGCATCAGCCATTTTAGAAGTAAGTAATTTAACAGCACGAATCGCATCATCGTTTGCCGGGATAATGTAATCAATTAAATCCGGGTCACAGTTTGTATCGACAATACCTACAATCGGTATATTCAATTTACGTGCTTCGGCAATAGCAATTGATTCTTTTCTAGGATCGATTACGAATAGAGCATCCGGTAATCTGTTCATTTCTTTAATACCGCCTAGAAACTTCTCCAATTTGCTTTTTTCTTTTAAAAGGTCTACTGTTTCTTTTTTAGGTAATACTTCAAAAGTACCGTCCTCTTCCATACGTTCGATTTCTTTCAAACGATTGATTCGTTTACGTATAGTTTGGAAGTTTGTCAGTGTACCACCTAACCAACGTTGGTTCACATAGAACATGCCAGAACGGTTTGCTTCTACGTCAACTGACTCTTGTGCTTGTTTTTTAGTTCCAACAAAAAGAATTGTTCCACCATCTTCTGATAACTGACGAACAAAATTATATGCTTCATCAATCTTTTTCACCGTTTTCTGTAGGTCGATGATGTAAATTCCATTTCTTTCTGTAAAGATATATTTCTTCATTTTCGGATTCCAACGACGTGTCTGGTGACCGAAATGTACCCCAGCTTCTAAAAGCTGTTTCATTGAAATTACTGCCATAATATATTTCCTCCTCTTGGTTTTTCCTCCGTTTGAATCCTGTTCCTATTGCCACCGTGCTTCAAAAATTAGTATAAGCAAGGCACCAGCAACGGCAATCATCAAACGTGTGTATTGATTTCATACCATTTTATAAATTACCATATGATATAAAATTTTGCAAGAATAAACACTTCTACAATAACATTACTTAAAATTTGTTTTCATCTTTAGATATTATTACAAATCAAAATAAGACGCAACTTATCTTCCCCTGATAACTTCATTTTTATCATTTTGAATGCGGGTCTTGCAACTTTATTAATAATTCTACTTCTGTTTTTCCGCGATTTAATTGTCTAGCAATTGCTTCTGTTGAAATTCCTTTTTGATGCATTTGAAAAACCTGACTTTCGATAGAGGTTTCCACTTTATCCTCTGTTGCTATTGGAATTGGCGGAAAATCAAAATGATCATTTGTTCGTTCTTTACCATCCGCCATTTCTTGTTTCGGTACATATTCAGCTTGTGCTTGTATTGTGGTAGCATTTTGTTCCTTTTTATTTGATTGTTGTAACTGCTGCTGTAATTGCCTGTTTTCTTGTTTAATTTCATCGAGAAATCTCGATAATAATACTTCCGTGTCACGGGAGCGTTCTGATTTCAAATCTCCAATTTGTTGGTATAGTTGATAGATAATAACAAGAAATATCAGATGTAATAAAAAACTAATAATTAATAATATTGATATCATAGTTATTCCTTCCGTTAACCGCTAAAGTCAACATTTTTTCCTAGAAATGGATGGTTTATTTTTGTAAATTCCATTATTTCTTCTTTTTCTTTTTCGTTTTTATCAAAGGATTTTTGCCTACTTTTTTCTTCATCTTTCACGGTTTGTTTTTCCACATTGTCATATTCATTTACTTGCTTTCGTTTTAATAATTCTTCGCGAATCTGTTGTTCTGTCAATGTATCTTGAAATTGCTGCCCTTGTTTCATCATTTGGTCCTGCATTTTTCCTGCGTCTTGTGATCTTGGAATTGCAATTTGCATTTCTACTGACTTGAACCCCATTAAATCGCCTTCCTTCAAGTTTTGAATATTCACTTTATACGATTTTAATTTCGTTATTTTCTACCGCTATCGTTACATTTTTATACTGCTTTTTTAATGTCTTACGATACTTTCCAAACGAAATTATTGTATTAGGATATATTGTACCTTCCACACGTAAAAACGCGTCATTAATTACATCTAAATCCGTTTGAATGGAAGCTAATTCCGTTTCGATACTTTTTACCTTCATATTCGTTTCTTCAAATGATTTTTTTAATTTCAATAGTGTAATTCGAGATTTAATTTTAAGTGGTTGTTCTAAACTTAGTTTTTGTTTTAATATTCTAAGTTTACGTAAATTATCTATTTCAGTAAGTTTCTTTTCCTCAAGCAATAACTGACGGTTGTATAATGTTTGATTCGTTTCGAAGGATAAATTGGTTGTGGTATTCGCTCGATTACCTATATCATAAGATGTTACTGATTGTCCTGCGGATAAGGTACCTCCAATAATATTACCTTCCTTACACTTAATAAACTTCAGGGCAGTACATTCACTATGTAGGATAGAGTTATCCACATAGATGCTATTACCTGCTTTAACTTTTGCTTGATTAATGTACCCTAAATGTACATCCTTTTTCGCTTCTATTACACCCTGCTTGAAGCCAGCAATCCCTTCTGCAACATAAATTGATCCTCCAGCAATAAGTTCAGCACCTTCTACTAAACCATACACCTTTATATCTCCTGTAGCATTAATTCGAAAACCAGTCGGTATATTACCATGAATGACGACGGTTCCAACAAAATCAATGTTTCCGATTTTTAAAGACAGGTCTTCTGACACTTCATAAACATCATATACATGAATAACATCGTTCACTACACTGACTTGTCCTGATTTGGAAGCATAAAAGGTAGAGGTCTCCTTATCAAATGTGACGTTCTTTCCTTGTTTTTTATAGACAGGCTTACCAGAACTTCCTTTAATCATCGTATTATATACTGTTCGTCCAACTTCTCCAGTTGTCGGAGGGATGATTTCAGCAATTTTATCCCCCGCCTGCACAGTCGGAATACGCATTACCTCTCTAAAATTAAAACCTTCAGAACGATCTACCGTTGTAGTAAAATCATAAGTATAGTGAATACTACCGTCCACCCCGGCTTCTGCCGGAGTTCCTTCAGCAATTATTATAGGAAATTTATTTGCAAAACCTAATTCTATTAACATTCCTATATTGGAATAATTTAATCCAAAGGTAATGTTGTTTGTTTCCAAAAAAGTTATAATTTCCTTGGTTGACCATACAAATTCCTCTGTTATTTCATTATTGGGTTTATTATACCATAATTCGGCTATGAGTTTATCTGGAGATACTTTTACTTTAAAGACATCTTGTATTACTCGTTTAGTATTCACCTTTACCCTCTCCTAATCTGTTAGGAATTTTTATGGATCCATTTAAGCATTTTCTTCGGACGAAACAATGGTAAACGATAAATTTAGTTTATTTTAATTTTTGGAGTAAACCTTTTAATTTAAAAATTGCTTTTTTATGTATTTGTGAAATACGTGATGTAGTGAGATGAAGTACCTCACCAATCTCTGTTAATGTCAATTCTTCGATATAAAATAAGCTGATTACAATTTGCTCATTATGATTTAATTTTAGTATGGCTTCCTTTAATTCATGCTTCACTTCTTCCTTCAGTAACTCATCATCAGGTAGAGGGGTAAATTCGTCCTCAATCGTCGATGCAATATTAGATTGTTCTTCCGTGTCTTTCGTTTGGACGACAGTATCAGTAGAAAGCATATTCGCATATAAAGTATCCACTACTGTAGCTTCTACTTCTTCTGTCGATAATTCAGCAACTTTGGCAATTTCTGCAGCTGTCGGTGCACGTTGGTATGCTTGTTGCAACTGTTGTGTAATTTTCTCAATCTTTTTAGATCTGTCTCGTAATGAGCGTGGTAGCCAATCCTCACGACGTAAGCCATCCATAATAGCACCGTGTACACGAATGGTTGCATACGTATCAAATTTTAAGTTTCTTTTTGGGTCAAATTTATTTAATGCATCGAATAAGCCCATCATTCCTAAACTGTTTAAATCATTTTTATCAAAACTTTCTGGGATAAACGCTGCAGTGCGTTCAACATGATAATCAACTAAATACATATAATGTTGTATTAATTTATTGCCAGTATGTTCGTCATGCGATTGTACCCAATCATCCCACAATTCACGAACAGACTGGGAATTATTTACTGACATCTTCCAACCCTCCCTTATCGCTTGTCTTCATTTATATGAAAACTTCTCCTTTATTCACGGTACGAATTTTAAGTTGATTGGTTAAGGGGTCAAATTCTATCGTTCTACCGCTTGTTCCTCCAACGTCCTTTGCAGTAATCGGAATTTGGTGTGTTTTCAGACGTTCTTGTACTGCTTCTATATTTCGTGGCCCGATTCGCATAATATCTGTGGAGTGATGATGTTGAAACATCTGCGCCCCACCTGCTAGTTTTGCTTTTAATCTTTGTTTAACCGTTTGACGTTCGAGTAACTTATTTATTAAAATATCAATTGCTGTATCTGCATATTTATATTGATTGAAATTCTTTTGTCTTGTTACTGTTGAATCCGGAAGCATCACATGACTCATTCCGGCAATCTGCTTAAATGAATCATAAATGACAACCCCAACACAAGAGCCAAGTCCTGATGTACGAATCTTATCTGGTGCCTCTACAAGATCTAAATCTGCAATACCTACTTTAACTACTATTCCCGTACTAGTCTTCATCACGAACACCAAGTGCCTTTAATAGAATAGGTACTGATATAGGATCAGGTATCAGTAGAAAATGACCTCTTACACTATGTGATGTTTCTGTATCTAGCATTCTAGTATCAATAATCAAGGCATAATCTGTTTCTTGTGATATATCTATCATACCACTCACCAAAGTTGCTGCAGCCATGTCCACACTTAAAAAGGGAATGGTAGGTTGTATATGTAAGCCACTCATATCAGCAAGTGCTGCTATATAAGAACCTGTTAAAATATTGGCCAATTCTTTTAAAGCAGATGCTGCCATTTCGTCTATTATATCATCTTTGAATAAATCAGCTTGCCCAAGACCTGTCATTTGTTCTATCATCATATTTGCTTCTTCTATAGTTAGAACAAAAAATACAGTCCCAGTCATTTCTCCTTGAAATTTAAACATCACCGTTACTATAAGCTCTTCAGGCCCGCCGATTTTGTCTACCATTTCATTAATTGTAACCAGTTGAACTGCAGGAACTTCCATATGAATTCTTTTATTGATTAGTTCCGATAGAGATGTCGTTGCATTTCCTGCTCCAATATTTCCAATTTCTCTTAATACATCTTGTTCCAAGTGGGATAACTTTTGATCTTTCATATTATAGTCCTTCCAATGTCTTAAATTCATTGACATCTTCTTTATTTAAAACCTTGTTAATATCAAGAATAATGAGCAAGCGCTTGTCCATCTTTATAACACCATTAATAAAGTCATCTACTTTTGAACCTACTACTTCAGGAGGTGGTTTCAATTCCTCATAATCTATATCAATTACATCATTGGCGGCTTCCACAATGAGGCCCACCGACAAATCATCTAAATGAATGACGATAATACGTGTTTGATTTGTATAAATGGTATCCTGTTGATGAAATTTTTGTTTTAAATCTACAACTGGGGTAACTACACCTCGTAAATTCAGTACACCTTTAATAAATGGTTCAGTAGAAGGGACCCTTGTAATTGGCATCATTTTCTCAATACCACCAACATACTTTATCGGTATTGTATATTCCTCTCCTCTTACTTTAAACACGATTGCTTTATTTTCCAATAACTCATCAGCCATATGAATTGCCTCCTCTAATTTCTTGTTATTTGATCAATGCATTACTATCGATAATGAGAGCTACTTCCCCATCACCTAAAATAGTAGCACCTGAAATAGCGAATACATTTGTCAAATAATTACCTAAGGATTTCAAAACAATTTCTTGTTGTCCGATAAATGAATCTACCACTAATGCCGTCAATCGATTACCTTTCCGGACTATAACGACAGATATATAATCTGTTTCTTTTTCTTCCTTAGGAACTTGGAAAATATCACTTAAAAATGCAAGTGGAACTACATTTCCGCGAAAGTCAATGACCTTATTATGATGCGCACTATAAATTTCATCTTTATGAAGTACAGCTGTTTCAATAATCGATGAGAGCGGTATAGCATATTTCTCTTTTTCCAGTTCAACAAGCAATACCGAAATAATGGACAATGTTAATGGTAATTGAATCGTAAAAGTGGAACCTTCATTTGGTTTAGCTTCTATAGTAATCGAACCACTTAAGGATTCAATTGTGTTCTTTACAACATCTAGACCAACTCCACGGCCGGAGACATCTGAAATTTCTTCATTTGTTGAAAAACCACTTGCCATAATTAATTCATATATTTGTGTATCTGTCATTGTTTCTATATCTGCTTCAGTAATGACTCCCTTATGTAATGCTTTGTTCATCACTTTTTCTTTATGAATCCCAGCGCCATCATCAGTAATTTCTACAAATACATGATTCCCACTGTGATAAGCTTCTAATTTGATTTTTCCTTTACGTGGTTTACCTAACGTTTCTCTTTCTTCAGGAGTTTCAATGCCATGGTCCATCGCATTACGAATTAAATGAACAAGTGGATCACCAATTTCATCTATAACTGTACGATCTAGTTCCGTATCAGCCCCAACAATTTCTACGTCTACTTCTTTATGTAGATCTCTTGCCAACTGTCTAATCATTCTTGGAAA
>DATGUH010000048.1:0-11068 GCA_035301445.1 Pseudogracilibacillus sp.
ATTTGTGCTTGTTTAGCAGAACAAGTTTCACACTTACCATATAACTCCATGCGATGATAACTAATTTCAAAACCGCTCACTTTTTCAGCAAGGGATTCAATTTCATCCAAGGTTGGGTAATGGAAGTCTACAATTTTTCCACACTCATCACAAATAATATGGTAATGTTCATCCGTATTACTATCAAATCTACTTGAGTCATCCCCATACGTCAGCTCACGCACTAATCCCAACTCTTTTAAAATCCGCAAATTATTATAAACCGTAGCAACACTCATGTTGGGAAATTTATCTTCCAGCGCTTTATATATTTCATCTGCTGTTGGATGAGTCTTCGCAGAAAGTAAATACTCAAGAACCGCATGACGTTGAGGAGTTATACGAACTCCCGACTGCTTCAATGTATCAATAGCTGTTTCCAATCGATTGTGTAACATCGTCATGCACCTCACTTTCGCATATATTTCATAATCAAATAAATGACAGATTATAATCGTTATTAATAGTGTAACTGTATCAAAGCCTTCATGTCAATGTAAACACATTCCAACACTAACCTCCACCTGAACTGTCTGTCACTATTTATACAAGATTGATGAAATAGCGAAAATGATACCTATATCAATCTACATCTGTTTGAAGAGGTATTTCTTCACCACCGAGCTGATGATTGACATACCTGGCTGCTACAAATAAATAATCCGACAGACGGTTCAAATAAGAAATAGGCAATACAGAATTTAATTCTTCTTCCATCGCTACTGCCATTCTTTCTGCTCTGCGCACAACCGTACGTGCTAAATGTAACGTACTTGATGCTTTGTGACCGGAAGGCAGGATAAATTGAGTGATCGGTGGCAATGTTTCACTCCAATCATCAATTTGCTCCTCTAATTCAGTTATATGCGACTCTTTAAGTTTCCATGCTACTTCGCGATCTTTTGGCGTCGATAATTCCGCACCAACATGAAATAAAATCGTCTGCACGCGATACAATTTTTTTAAAAAGTCTGCTTTACCTTCCCATTCCGCTTCATTCAAAAAGCTCAGTGCCTGACCAATCATCGAATTCGCTTCATCACATGTTCCGTAAGCCTCCACGCGCACATCTGTCTTAGAAACTCTGCTTCCATAAACAAGTGCAGTCGTGCCCTTATCCCCTGATCGAGTATATATTCTCATTGTTTGTCTCCTTCACGAAAGTTCATTTTGTACATAATTAAGGACTTCTTCTATATGTCCATCCACTTTTACTTTACGATATATTTTTTGAAGTACCCCTTTTTTATCAATAACAAAAGTAGAACGTTCATTACCATAAAACTCTTTACCAAACATCTTTTTAAGCTTCCATACATCATATGCTTCTGCCACTTCATGATCAACATCGGCAAGCAATGTAAAAGGAAGCCCATGCTTGTCAATAAACTTCTGGTGTTTCTCAATCGGGTCAGGACTGATACCTAATATAACTGTGTCACTGTCCGCAAAAGTATCATGTTGATCTCTAAAATCACATGCCTGAGTTGTACAACCAGGGGTCATATCTTTTGGATAAAAATATAATACGATATTTTTCCCTTTATAATCAGATAAAGCCTCTTTTGTTCCATCTTGATTTTCCAATGTAAAGTCTGGTGCCTGCTGTCCTGTTTCAATACTCATCAAGCATTCTCCTTTGCCTTTATTCTCCCTCCATTCTAGAACATTAGACATACTTTTAAAAGTTTATGAATTTAAAACTTTATAAAAGTAATTTCATTCTAATTGAAAATGACCTACATATCACCTTTTATTCGAATGTCTATATTTGTTTAGTTCCCTTTCCATATTCAACTGTACTAGTTTCAATACAAATGTCGTAGGCAACAAGTAGCCTAACAAAGCCTGTATAACAGCAATCAACCTAGCTGCTTCTATAGGCACTATATCCCCATACCCAATCGTTAACATCGTCACTGCGCTAAAATAAATACTTCTAAACAATGAAGTACTTATTGAAACAGGGTAAATTTGTCCAGTTTCAATTAAAACTTCCCCATATAATGACAACATAAAATAAATAATGCCAAAACCAATGATGACAAGTGTATAAATGATAATTAAAGTGTAAAATAGTTCAAAAGAAATACGCAACCTGTGTGCTTTCTGTCGATATTGAAACGTAACATATTGCCAAATACTAATCAACATCGTCGAACTGACAAGCATGATTACTATATATTGCATATTATCCCCGCTTCGTATTTTCTACTAAAGCTATGCCACCATACACGAAAATAGAAGTTATGTTGTTGTTTCAACTTACTAAAAAAACAGCAATCCCTATGAAGAAATCGCTGCTTTTTATGTCCATGCTATATATTTTTGTATAATGATGATGAGATTGTTTTACAAAATAGGAAATCTCAATAATTAATATTTATGCAATTACAGAGCAATAAGCCCGATATATATAAAGTTTCTATTATTTTACAAGTTCTTCTTTATGATCAAAATCCTGTACTTGATATAAATCATAATAGCTGCCATGATTGGCCATTAATTCTTTATGCGTACCCATTTCTGTAATTTGACCATGCTCCAACACAACGATTCGATCAGCATGTGTGATGGTAGCCAGTCGATGCGCAACAATAAATGTTGTTCTTTCTTCCGCCAGTTTAACCATTGCTTCTTGAATGGTATGTTCACTTTCTAAATCAAGTGCAGAAGTCGCCTCGTCAAAAATAAGAATCGGTGGATTTTTCAAGAACACACGGGCAATCGCAATCCTTTGTTGTTGTCCTCCCGATAATTTTACGCCGCGCTCTCCGACAAGTGTATCATAATCATATGGTAATTCACTGATGAACTCATGCGCATTCGCTGCCTTGGCTGCTGCTATCACTTCTTCATCCGTTGCATATGGATTTCCCATACGTATATTCATTGCAATAGATTCACTAAATAAAATATTATCTTGAAGAACCATACCAATATTATCTCTTAAGGAACGTTGTGTCACATCACGGATATCCGTACCATCTACTTTAATAGAGCCATTGGTAACATCATAAAATCTCGGAATCAAGCTAACCAATGTTGATTTTCCGCCACCACTCATACCAACAAGGGCAATCGTTTCACCCTTTTTCACAGATAAATCGACATTTTGTAATACTGCTTTTTCATCCTTTTGGTATTGAAACGAAACATTTTCTACATCAATGTTTCCTTGTATATCATGAACCTTTTCAGCATTTTCTTTATCAACTACATCATAAGGTTCATTCATTAATTCAAATACCCTGTCAATGGATGCAATAGACTGTGTAAGTTCAGTCGATGCGTTAATCAAACGTCGTAACGGATTGTAAACCCGTTCCATATAGCTGACAAATGCCACCATCGTTCCAACAGTTAAATTACCCATGATGACTGCGTAACCAGCATAAGCAATGACCAAAAGAGGTGCCAAATCTGTAATCGTATTTGTCATTGCAAATGTTTTAGCATTCCATTTTGCATGATTTACTGCTTTTGTTAAAAAATTCTGGTTCCGTACATCGAATTGTTCTTGTTCATAATCCTCTAATGCAAAACTCCGCGTTACCTGA
This sequence comes from Pseudogracilibacillus sp., assembly GCA_035301445.1. Classification (GTDB taxonomy): domain Bacteria; phylum Bacillota; class Bacilli; order Bacillales; family Amphibacillaceae; genus Pseudogracilibacillus. Next base: position 3,600 of record DATGUH010000048.1, read on the forward strand.
ATACCGTTCACCCGCTCATGCAAATGCCCTTGTACTTCTGCTAATGCTTGTGAGCGATCTCGTGTCAATTTTCTTAAACGTGCATAGAAATACTTCACAGAAAATCCATAAAGCGGGAATAATATGATAGAAACAAGTGTCAATTTCACGTCCATTGTCAACATAATTCCAATAGCAATCATGATAGTAACCAAATCAAGCCAAACGTTCATTAGCCCTGTAACAACAAAAGCCTTCGTTTGTTCCACATCATGAATAACCCGAGAAATAATTTCACCTGTCTTCGTATTAGCATAATATTTCAAGCTCAGTCTTTGAATATGATCAAATAATTTATCCCTTATATCATATAAAATCTTACTCGCAGTTAGCTGAGCGAAATATTGCCGGTAATATTCTACTGGTGGTCTTAACAGAATAAAGACGATAAAAGAACCGCCCATCAACCAAAAGAGCTGCTTCAACTGTTCTGGCTGTGTTAAATCTCCTTCAATAATTGTATCGATAACATATTTTAAGATCAGAGGAATTAACAAAGGGATTGCAAACTTTAAAACCCCAATTAATACCGTCGCGATAATACTCCATATATATGGTTTTACAAATTTCAAATATTGTTTAATGCTCTCCATCAATAAAACTTCCTTTATCACTTTTACATCTTAAAGCCTTGCTACAAGCGTAACAAGGCTTTAGTTCATTACTTTGCACATTTCCTCCCGCCAATAATTTAAAAACCGGCGATTAAACGGATCCCTGCGCTGCTTAATTCTCTTTTTCAATTCTCTTTCCGCAATTGCTAAATTATTTTGCACCATTTCCGGATAATGATACTTCTTTTTATTTATCGCGTATTCGTCCAAGTCCACAATGGAATACGAATAATCCGTTTGCACAATAAAATCAATATCATAATCAATGTACTGAATTTTGTTATCAGTAATCGAAAAAGGGGAAATTAAGTTGCAATAGTAAAACGGTCTAGATTTTTTAAATAAATAAATGATGTTAAACCATTGCCTATTATCAAAATAAAAAATGGCAGGATTTTTCGTTCTCCATACATCGCCCTTTCCTTCATCCACCCTAGTTTGATTATTTGCTCCAATAATAATATGTTTATTAGCAAATAAAATCGTGTTATCCTCCCAGCGTCGATGTAATGATTGATCGTGTTTCATACTCTCCAATTTTATTGATGTATTAACCTCTGGTATTGGATCCATCAAAACTCCACTCCCAACTTCTATCATATAGTATACCTTGCTTCTGTGAAGATGGAAAATAGTTTGATTATCGGGATTAGATAATACTTTTAAAAAGAAACAGTTCGAGAAACTAATATACAACTATTTAAGAGATAATAAGGTAAAAAGGTGCAGTTTTTGTGGATTTGTTAGCTATATCGGACTAGGATAGCGGATAGCCGTTAGGTGTGTCTGATTTGTAAGCTAAATCGGACGGAGATGGCGGATACTCGTTAATTGTGTCTGAATTATAAGCTAAATCGGACGGAGATGGCGGATACTCGTGAACTGTGTCTGATTTATAAGCCAAATCGGACAGGGATTGCGGATACTCGTTAATTGTGTCTGAATTAATAGCTAAATCGGACGGAGATGGTGGATACTCGTTAACTGTGTCTGATTTATAAGCTGAATCGGACTGAAATAGCGGATATCCGTTAGGTGTGTCTGAATTAAAAGACGCCCCCCCTATTTGCGTCCTATTTTAGTAATCATATGATATTTATTTTTAAAATAAATCATTATACTATTACCTTAAATAACAGTATTTCTTATTTGTAAGAAATTTATTTGCTTTCATGATCCTTTATAGCTATAATCAATTTAAAATAAGAAGCTTTTGGCGAGCCACTTCCAAATGTTAGCAATATCTAAAATAATAACTAATCATAAAAGGAGACCTCTATGACACACCACCGACCTACACCTTCTGAGCTACTTCGCATTTATCAAGCACTGTTGGGGCGAATGTATTTCCCCCAAAATATGAACCATTCATATCAGAATGAACTAAAGGGATATGAAGGAGAAATGAAAGTAAACCAGCTAATTAAAAAACATTTGAAAACACCATTTTTTACAATGTACGGTTTACTCTACGAAGATTATGGTACCTTCTTTCAACCCGATACATTACTATTTACCCCCAACCAACTTCACCTTCTTGAAATTAAAAATTATGAAGGCGAATTTACATTCCACGATGATTATCTTTATACCCATTCAACCAAAAAGTATTATCGAAATCCGATAGATCAATTGAATCGTGGAAAATTACTTCTACAAAATATGCTCCACGAAACAAATATTCCACTGCCACTTCAAGCCAATGTTATTTTCGTTAATCCATCCTTTACCCTGTTTCAAGCGGAAAAAAACCCAAATATTATTTTACCAACACAATTAAAAGGCTATTTTCAACGTTTAAATAACAACAATCAAAAACCAACGCTACCAAGAGAATATCTTTTATACAAGGATAAACTCCTATTAAGAAACATTTCCAAATCTCCATTTACTAAATTCCCTGACTATAATATGGACAAATTGCAGAAAGGAATCCTTTGTCGCAATTGCCGCATCCCTATGAATTTTAAAAATCGTAAAAGCTTATTTTGTTTCTCATGCAATTATTTAGAATGTATGGACTCTGGAATTCTACGGATGATGATGGAGTTTCAACTGCTATTCCCTAATAAAAAAATTACTACAAGTATGATTGATCAATGGTGTGGCAACATAGTTAGCACAAGAACAATGAATAGGGTGCTTAATAATTATTTAACCGCAATACCCAATGGGAGAAGTGCTCATTTTATCTTTAAGTAACAACTCTTTAAAATATCAGATTCCAACTATACATTTCTTATGTAACACTTATATCAGCCAATAATAACGAGGATAAGACTTCTATGTATCGTATAAGCCTGACAATAATAACGAGAATATGATTTCTTTGTCTGATTTATCGTATAAACCTGACAGTAATAACGAGAACATTACTTCTATGTCTGATTTATCGTATAAACCTGACAGTAATAACGAGGATAAGACTTCTATGTCCGATTTATCGTAGCAATTAGACTCAAATAACCATAATTCAATCCTCTTGTCTGATTTATCCCCAAACTTAATCAATTGAAGTAAAAACACCCTCCGCAATGAGAGGGTGTTTTCCTGAACATGATACTATTGTTGAGATTTTTTTTGCTGCGACTTTTGATTTTGTTTTTTTACATATTGTGCGTCCGTTTCTTCTGCAAACTCCGTACCATACTGACCAGGCTCTGCTTGTTTGGACTGCTGGTTTTGTTTTTTCACCTTTTGTACGTTTGTGCCTGCCTTTTGATTTTTTGGATTTTTCGGCATGCATATCACCTCCGCACCCATTAACCTATCCTATTTATGCGAAAGTTATCCAAACGAAAACGGTGGTATTTTATTCCTTATTTAGGTCTTTTAAATATTTAACAATTTTTTGATGAGATACGGAAATTGGATAATCCTCAAGTGACGTTATTTTCTCAAATGTTAATGGAGAAGAAAAGTTTTTTTCAGTTGTTGCATGATACACATTTAAATTCCATATAATATGGGTGAAAACATGTTTAATGGTCTGCATATGTTCTCCCAATTTAATATGTAAATTATATTTTTCTGAAAGTAATTTTTGTATCATACCGCTATCTGCTTGAGCCTGATTTATCATAGGAAATTGCCACATGTTTGCTAATAATCCCTTATCCGGGCGTTTTTCTATGGCAACATGCCCATTTTCATCTTGAATAACAAGCACGGTGTAGTTTTCTATTCGCTGTTTCTTTTTCTTCAATTTTATTGGCAGTCTATCTGTTTCACCTACTTCGTGTGCACGACACATTGTATTGACGGGACAATGAAGACATAAAGGTTTCCTAGGGGTGCAAATAAGTGCTCCGAGTTCCATCAACCCTTGGTTAAAAGCGGATGGATCAGCATCATGAATTAATTCGCGTACAATCTCTTCAAAACGTTTACGTACTTTTTGATCACTAACATTATCTTCTATGTAAAGAACACGAGATAATACACGCATGACATTACCATCTACTGCAGGTTCTGGTTGACCGAAAGCAATTGATAGTATCGCTCCTCTTGTATAAGGGCCAATGCCTTTTAAATCACCTAGTAAGCTGGGGTCATTAGGTACTTTTCCATCGAAACGAGTGACTACATCTTTTGCGGCTGTATGTAAATTCCGAGCACGGGAGTAATAACCAAGCCCTTCCCATGTTTTTAATACGTCTTCTTCCGCTGCTGCAGCTAAATCAAATATAGTTGGATAATTTTTTAAAAATCGTTGATAATAATCGATAACTGTATCGACCTTTGTTTGTTGTAGCATTATTTCTGAAACCCATATTCGATATGGGTCGCTTGTCTGACGCCAGGGCAATATTCTTTTATTTGTTTCATACCATTCTGTTAAACGATGATCAAACGTGAGAATGTCAAAATTTTGTAAGCTTTTTTCCATTATAATTGCCCTCCATTATGTTATAATTGAACTATGTAAATAGATGATAACAACCGAGAATACAAGGAGGAAATTAACATCCTATGGACACTGGTACACATGTTGTAATGGGCGTTGCACTAGGAGGACTGGCAACACTCGACCCTGTAGTTGCCCATGACCCTGTACTATATAACGCCGTTTTAGCTGGAACCTTAATTGGTTCACAAGCACCTGATTTCGATACAATTTTAAAATTAAAAAATAATGCTGTATATATTCGTAACCATCGTGGAATGACGCATTCTATTCCGGCTGTTATTATGTGGGGAATTTTGATTTCCTTCCTCATCTTTTTATTTGTACCAGAAGTCAATTTTCTACATTTATGGCTTTGGACATTTTTCGCCGTTGCCTTCCATGTGTTTGTTGATATATTTAATGCATATGGTACACAGTCTATACGGCCATTCTCCCATAAATGGGTCGCACTAGGTTTTATTAATACGTTTGACCCTTATATTTTCTTCCTTCATGTTGCAGGAATTATCGCGTGGATACTTGGTGCTGAACCAGGTACTACATTTCTCGTTATTTATGGGATTATTGCCTTGTACTATGTCAAGCGTTATTTTGACAAAAGAGAAATTGTTAAAAAAATCAAAGAGGTATTTCCAAATACTGAAAAAATCGCCACCTCCCCAACTATTAAACAGAACCATTGGCGAGTGGCTATCACAACGAAAGATCGCTTTTATGTCGGTACAGTGGAACATGGTCATATCCACTTACAAGATACATTTGAAAGAGTCGGCTTACCAGACACTAAAATATTAAATATCGCTAAAGAAGATAAAAATATCGCAGCATTTTTGTCTTTCTCGCCAGTTTACCGTTGGGAAGTAAATGAGTTTGAATTTTTCACGGAAGTGCGTTTTACTGATTTGCGATATAGATCAAAAGGCCATTACCCTTTTGTTGCCATAGCTCATATTGATTACAATGACCATGTTACCAATTCATATACTGGTTGGATTTTTTCAGAAGGAAAATTACAAAAAAAATTATTACTATCAAAAAATCTAACGTAAAAAACTCGCGCCTATGCGAGTTTATTTTTTTGTTCTATCAGCAGCACTATTGTAAAATAATGCCAATTTGTTTAAATATATCAAACACATTTAATACATTAATAATAAAAAAAGACTGTCATTGGAATTACTTAAGCATCTGATACAAATATGCATAGCATTATGACTGAGCTTATTATATCACTGTTTTGCAAATCTACAATACCATTCCCCACAGACAGAGCCCAAAATCAAACTTCGAAAAATGAAAATTTCAACTGAACATTGATTAATTTTCATCAATACATTTAAGCGAATACTTGTACTCAACTGCTTTTAAAAAATATACCCTTTCTATTGTATAATAAAAAGGGCAGAAGTAAGAAATGGTTTAGTTGTTCATTCTTTATATTGTTTTAGAAATATTGATTTGTTTAGTGGAGTCTCTAATGATTATTTTTGGTTCAAATACGATAGACTTTACTGAATCATTATAAGAAGATTTTTGTTCAATTAATTGAATAATTGTTTGAGCTGCTTTTTTCCCCATTTCACTTTTAGGATGGGCAACACTTGTTAACTTCACTTCAGAAATATCCGCTAAAAAAGAATCATCGTAACTAACCATAGAAATATCTTTTGGAATGAGCAACTTTTCTTTCCTCAACACTTCGAGCAGTTGCATTGCAAGTTCATCATTGTAACAAACGATTGCTGTAGGATGATTATTTTTATGATCAGATAATAAACTAGTAAGTACTTGCGCAGGCTTTTCTTTTTTATCTTCCGTATTATAAGTAATAACATAATTAGGGTTTATTGATAAACCGTTCTTTCGATGTGCATTTAAAAAGCCTTTCATTCTCTTTATACCTTGGTTATCATCTATTTTAAAGAAACCCATAATTTGTTGATGACCTAAATTAATTAGGTGTTCCGTTTGAATAAATCCACCTTTTTCTTCTTCCATTGTTATGCTGACGGGGTTTAATTCATCATAGTATGCATGAATCATTACATAAGGAATATGAAGACTTTCCAAGTTCAAATAATAATTGATATTTGGATTGGACATGGCACTCTGTGTAGGCTCTACAATCACACCATCAAAACCTTGTGAAATTATCTTTTCAAGCACACGTTTTTCAGTTTCATGATTGTTATTTGTACTAAAGATACTTACGTTATATCCATTTTCACTTAGATAAGTTTCAGCCCCTCGAATAATAGAAGGAAATATATAATCTGAAATATAAGTAGTAACAATCGCAATAGTTTTCACTTTTTTAAGAGAGGATTCAGTTTGTGTTTTAGAACGATTACTACAAAATGTCCCGGAACCCTGTTCTCGATATAGCCATCCTTCTGTTACTAAATCACCAATTGCCAGCCTCACTGTGTGACGACTTACCCCAAATTGTTCCATTAATTCACTTTCCGAGCTGATTTTTTCATCCGGCTGATAAATACCATCCGTTATCTGTTTTTTTATAAAATCTTTAACGATACTGTATTTTGTTTTCATATGCACCCCTCTAATTTCCTACCACAATTACAATTCATTTATGACAAGTTATAACGCATAAAAAATTAACATTACGTAACTAAGCTGAACCTGATTTACATAATCTTATATTATCATCGTTTCAGTGAAATAAACAACTAACGTATACACTCTAAACAATAGAATTCCTTATTTTCACTTTATTAATCAAAATTATTTTACTGGATATAATAAAACATTCTTAATAGGCTCATATACCAATAATAAATAATTTATTAAAATTTTAATTTAAATATTGAACTGCAGCCTTTTCTACGTTCAACATCTTTTTATATCTTTTTAAATATGCTTCAAAACTTTGCATGCCTTCTTTT
>DATGUH010000049.1:0-5973 GCA_035301445.1 Pseudogracilibacillus sp.
TTATCTTTCGGGAATCATCATTACAACTGGCGGTGTAATTAATGCGTATGTAAAAGAACGTCGATTAAGTTAAAGATGATGTTTATTCAAGCACTGGGATTAGTCCTAGTGCTTTTTTAATTACAATAATTAACAAAAAAAGTCAGTTTGATAATCGGGATTTCGGTTAATAATTACATATGGAATCTTGTTCCTTCAACTGTAAGAGTAAACAGACAAATTGCTTATACTTCGACATTTTATGTATAATTAATTTAAGTACTATTTGATTTAGTGAATAAAATGGAGGTAAAAAAATGAAATTTATTTGGAACGAGGATCACTCGGAAACATCTTTTAGATTTGGTGATTTACATATCTCTTCAGACGATACGAAAGGGTACCGCCCATTTCAATTAATGGTATCTAGTATAGCTGGGTGTAGTGCAGGAGTTTTTCATAAAATTCTTGAAAAACAGCGATTAGAATATGATCATTTATCAATTGATGCGGATGTAGTTAGAAATGAAGAACAAGTGAATCGTATTGAAAAAATAACACTTCATTTTACGATTGAGGGAAAGGATTTGAATGAAAAGAAGTTGCAACGGAATTTAGATATTTCTAAAAAGAATTGCAGTATGGTTCAGTCAGTGATTGACAGTATAGAAATAGAAGAGAAGTTGACCATCATACAAAAATAATGATATCGATTCAATATGTTTCCAGTATTGTGTTAAATAGCATGATACTGGATATTTTTATTTTAAAGTAAATTGTATGATTCAGTCAATTTTATAAGTAAATAACAGGATGTAAAATTCGAACCTTATCTGCATAAGAATGGCTTTCACTGCAGGCGGGCGCTTTAACTTCATAACAGCTAAGAGGGCGACATCTGTTCAAGAAGAACACTTTCACAGTGTCTACTTTGCCGCGGGTACGGATTGAGCCTCCTTGCCCCGGCAAGGGGTACGCCGGCGTTGCCCGCAAAGGGCGATTTTAGCCGGTGGTCATTTAAACCACTCACTGCGGGGTCTCACGACGCACAAGACGTGCTAGCGCAAGCGTTGCGACAGGACGTCGCGGTTTTAGCTTGTGTTCCTTCAATGCTGTTCCCGCGACGAACAGGACGTTCTAGTGTCGGAGTTGGTGATTGACGTGACCGGTTTTAGCCGACCAGGAGTCGCCGCCTTCCGTTACAGCCATACAGATATAAATTTCTGGAAACGAAAGTTTACGATTTTTTTGTTAAATGTTCGGATTTTCATTCAATAAACTCAATTATGAAATTGAATCCGATTAGCAACGAAATTGAATCTCATGCATATTTTTTAAAAAGTTTGTCACACTAAAACTCATCCATATATGTCGGTAAAAGGAGTGAGGAATGAGTGAATAAAAATTGGAAAATAGGCTTTGTACCAATTTTGTTATTGATGATCTTATTAGTTAATCATTCGGTTGATGCTGCGGATAAAGATAAAAAGAAAGAAAAAGATTCATTTGATTTACCGAAAAATGTTTTGCCTATATCGAAAGAGAATACATTTCCTAATGTGACAGAAAATGTGGAAATGATGGAACCAAGCGAAGAAACAAAAGCATTATTAAAGACAGCAGATATTAATATAGAAAATCCTGAATTAATTGCGATGTTAAATGAAACAACGATAAATCCATCTCCGATTGGCATTGGTTATCGGGCATCCATTTATCTTGGAAGAATGCCTTTAGAGTATAAATCGGAGGATACTTCGGTTATATGGGATTATAATCAAGTTAATGAAAATGAATTGAATAATATAGGTGGAAAAGATGTACAGGAATTACAGTACTACCAAAATAAGGAGAAAGAAATAAAAGGAGCACTGACAAATAAAATATCGAATACAAGTATTGTAAAAAAAATGATGTTGGAAAGCTCAAAACAAAAAACAAATCTGCCTCTATCTTTTACAACAAAAATTGGCCGAAATACTAAATTGGATAATATTTATGAAGTGCCTGAAGATAAAAGTGGTTTGTTAGAAACGTATGCTCCGGCAATAAATGAAAAAGGAAAGGTTATCTTTGGCGAGGTATATGTCCGGTTACGAGGAACATCGAAGGAAATTGAAATTAAAAATGTGACAAAGCAAGGAATAGGTGCTTGGATTCCGATTCAAGACCATGTAGCGCTATCGTTTCAATTAAAATGAACAGACAATAATTACTATACAAAAAGGCGTATCAGTTTGCGTGTGTAAAGATTGAAAGGAGAATATAGGATGGGGTTTGCTAATTTAGGTGTTCCTAGTTTAATTTTAATTATTGTAACAGCTCTCATTATTTTCGGTCCTAAGAAATTACCGGAAATTGGGAAGGCAGCTGGACAAACATTAAAAGAATTTAAAGGAGCTACTACTGAGTTGATGAGTGATGATGAGAAGCAAGAAGAGGATTAAATAAAAACAGTAAATGGTTTAATTTCAAAGCTGCTGTCAGATTTTGTTTAGGAAATTTTATAATCCTCCTTCTTTTCAATGAGCAACAAGACGGAGGATTATATTAAATATATCCGAAAACTGGGTATGTCTAAAGTATTAATCGGGGATAAACAGTTCTGCACGGCTATCGGCTCTTCATTTATCGATTTCGCGTTTTGTAGAACTGGTGGATACGGTTATTGGTTCTTCATTCGTTGATTTCGCGTTTTGTAGAACTGGTGGATGCAGCTTGCGTTCTTTGTTCGCCGATTACAAGGATATATTGAACTAATAGATAAACTTCACATATCCCCAGCATTTTTACGATACATTGAAAAGATTCCCAATCTTAGAATGTTCAAAAATAACCAGGGAATCAAGCGACGGCGGTGTGGTAGGGAAAGTGTACAAAAGTGTAAACGCGGTATAATAAGGTGATTGAGGAATACTGGACACATACAAAAACCGAACTTCATTTTCTATTTTGTCCCAAATGTACTATACTGATTAATGAATATACATTCATTAATTGGAGGCGTACTATAATGGAAAAATTATTATTAGAAAGTGAAAATGGTGTTTCGACAATTACGTTCAATCGTCCAGAAAGCTATAACGCACTTGATTTAGACATGATTAGACAATTAACTGATTATCTAAAACAAGTGGAACAAAATAATGACCGGGTACTTATTTTAACTGGAAGTGGCAAAGCTTTTAGTGCCGGTGGTGATGTGAAGATGATGAAAGATTTAAATAAGGATTTATTTGATGAAATGATGGATGCGCTTACAGAAATTGCTATTACGTTGTATTCCATGCCTAAAGTAGTCATTTCAGCTGTTCGTGGATCAGCGGCAGGACTTGGATTAAGCATTGCGCTTGCAGCGGACTATGTTGTTGCACAAAATCAGGCGAAATTTGGCATGCTATTTGCAGGTATTGGTTTGATTCCAGATGGCGGAGGTCATTTCTTCTTGCAAGAAAGACTTGGAACGAATCAAGCGAAACAATTTATTTGGAGCATGGAACAAGTAGATGCAAAACAAGCACAATCATTAGGACTTGCTGATGTTATTGCAGAAGATGAACTCGAAGAAGCGAAAAATTTAGCAACCAAAACTTTATTTTCACCATTTAAGGCAATTATCCGTAGTAAAGAAATTTTGCACGAAGAGAAATTACCATTACTGAAAAAAATGCTGCAATTAGAAAAAGAAGGGCAACTGATGGCGGCTGAAACAGAAGATCATCAAGAAGGTGTACAGGCATTTGCGGAAAAGAGAATGCCACAATTTAAAGGGAAATAAAGTTGTAAAGTTACATTTTAATAAATCTTATGTTTTTAAGAAATTAAGTTTTTAATTTAATACTTTTATAAAATTCATATTACATTGAAATAACATTATGTGTAATATAATGGAGTAAATAAATGATAAATGACGATAGATACGTAATTTTCTGATTTAAAGACATACTAATGGAAAAATCAATGATATTTGAGGTTTGATAAATAAATGGATTAGTGATTATAATAATACATTGTGCTCCTTGTGCGGGAATGGCTGCAGGTTGATTGGCTGTAGAGTAAGATAATTATCTTGAGAAAGTTTTTCCTTGTCTCTATAAAAAGAAACTTGCGATAATATATATCGTTACTTAGTACATACCGCACTAAGTTGATTCGACTTTTAAAAAAAGAGGTGAAGAGATGAGTGAAATCAAGGTAGAAAATCTGACAAAGATTTTTGGTAGACGTCCTAATGAAGCAAAAAAACTACTTGCTGAAAACAAGTCAAAAGATGAAATCCTGGAGAAAACAGGAATGACTGTTGGTGTAAACCAAGCAAATTTTGAAGTTAAGCAAGGCGAAGTTTTTGTTATCATGGGTCTATCCGGTAGTGGGAAGTCAACACTTGTACGGATGTTGAACCGTTTAATTGAACCTACGATGGGTGATATTTGGGTCAATAATAAAAACGTTGCAAAAATGAATAAAGAAGAACTCCGTACGTTAAGACGGAAAGAAATGAGTATGGTGTTTCAAAACTTTGCGTTACTTCCTCATAAAACAATTCTTCAAAATGCTGAATATGGTTTGGAGATTCAAGGTATTAGTAAAGAAGAGCGAACTCAGAGTGCAACTGAGTCACTTGAATTGGTAGGCCTTGGTGGTTATTTGGATAAATATCCGACTGAACTGTCCGGTGGGATGCAACAACGCGTTGGTTTAGCTCGGGCATTAGCGAATGATCCAAATATTTTATTAATGGACGAGGCTTTTAGTGCACTTGACCCGTTAATTCGAAAAGATATGCAGGATGAATTGATGGATTTACAGCAATCTGTTCATAAAACAATTATTTTTATTACTCATGACTTAGATGAAGCACTACGTCTTGGGGATAGAATTGCGATTATGAAAGATGGAGAAATAGCGCAAATTGGAACTGCAGAGGAAATATTAATGGATCCTGCTAACGACTATGTAGAACGTTTCGTAGAGGATGTAGATCTTTCAAAGGTACTTACAGCTGCTCATGTAATGAAACGTGCAGAGTCGATTACAGTCGACAGAGGTCCTAGAGTTGCGTTGGAAGTGATGCGTAAAGAAGGTGTATCAACTGTTTATGTTACTGATAAAGCGAAGAGACTTCTAGGATACGTAACAGCTGATCAAGCATCAGAAGCGGTGAAAGAAGGTAAAGAAATTAGTGATGTTCTCACTAGTGATATACCTACCATTAGTCCTGAAACACTGTTAAATGATATTTTTGAGCCGTTATCAGAAGCTACTGCACCTCTTTCGGTAGTAGACGAAGAAAATAAACTTAAGGGTATTGTAGTCCGCGGTGCAATTATGGGTGCTCTCTCAGGAAATAATGAAGTTATTAATGGAAATGGGGGGGACGTCATAAATGGATGATAATAGAATATTTCCCAAGATTCCGTTAGATGAATGGGTAGAACAATTTCGTGATTTTCTTAAGGATAATATACAACCATTTTTCGACACTATTCGTGACGTAATTGAAGAGGTAGACGAAGCTTTTAGATGGGTATTATCTATAGGTGATATTCCATATTCCCCGTTTATTCTTATGATAATTATTACTATTATTGGATTTTTTGTTTCAGGCTGGAAAATGGGGCTCTTTTCACTAGTTGGTCTTTGGTTAATTAACAACCTTGGATACTGGGATCATTTATTAGATACGTTATCTCTTGTTGTGATATCTGTTTTAATAGCAATAATTATTGGTGTGCCTATAGGTATTTGGATGTCGCAAAAGGATTTGGCACAGATGATTATTACGCCAATTCTCGACTTTATGCAGACAATGCCTGCCTTTGTGTACTTAATCCCAGCAGTTGTGTTTTTCAAGCTAGGTGTTGTTCCAGGCGTTGTTTCTACAGTTATTTTCTCAATGCCTCCGACAGTTCGATTAACGAACTTAGGTATTAGGCAAGTAGATGCAGAGCTAGTTGAGGCGGCTGATGCCTTTGGTTCTACAACATGGCAGAA
>DATGUH010000050.1:0-3935 GCA_035301445.1 Pseudogracilibacillus sp.
CACCCGAAAAATGAATTTTTTTAAAATACAAATAATCACAAGGAGACAAGTTGGAATGATTATTTTTCCTGCAATAGATATATTAGATGGCAAGTGCGTCAGACTTATTCAAGGAGATTACAATCAAGAAAAGGTGTACAGTGACTCCCCTGTAGAAATGGCGAAAGAATGGGAGTCAAAAGGCGCCTCTTTCATTCATATCGTTGACTTAAACGGAGCCAAATCAGGTGCATCTTTTAATGAAGATATTATTATAAAGATTGCCAAAAGTGTGTCTGTCCCTGTTCAAGTGGGGGGAGGAATTCGTAGCCTTCCAATCATCAAAAAGTATTTAGAGGCTGGTGTTTCCAGAGTAATCGTTGGCACTGCTGCAATTACGGATACAGATTTTTTAAAGGAAGCAGTTGATACGTACGGTGAAAAAATCGTTGTTTCACTCGATGCCCGAAACGGTTATGTTGCAACAGACGGCTGGACAGATACAAGTACGGTAAAAGCACTTGATTTGGTGAAAGATTTAGAGCGTATAGGAGTAGCCACCATTGTGTACACAGATATTGCGAAAGATGGCATGTTAAAAGGACCTAATTTAAAAGAGCAATCAGAAATCAATCAATCTACAAACATGAATGTAATAGCTTCTGGGGGGATTACAACGAAGCAAGATGTAGATAATCTAGCTGCACGTCATTTATATGGCGCTATTATTGGAAAGGCATTATACGATGGAAAAATTAATTTTGAAAGTCTCATGGAGGGTAAAAGTAAATGAATAAAAGAATCATCCCTTGCCTAGACATTCAAGACGGGTATGTTGTAAAAGGGAAGCAGTTTCAAAATATTAAAAGAGTTGCTGATCCAATAGAATTTGCAACGAAATATGAACAGACTGGAGCGGATGTCTTGTTCATGCTTGATATAGATGGTAAAAATCGGGAAAAGTTTCTCCAAATTGTACAAAAAGTTGCGAACACTATTCATATCCCACTCTATGTCGGTGGTGGTATTCGAACGATTGCAGATATGAAAAACACTTTAAAAAATGGTGCAGATAAAGTAGCCATTACGAGTGCAGCAATCGATAATCGTGACCTTTTAAAAGAAGCAAATACAGCAATTGGCAATGATACACTTATTTTATCCATTGATGCTAAAAAGGTTTCTTCTTGTACTTGGCATGCATTCACTGCAGGAGGAAGAGTTGATTCTGGTCTTGATGCAGTTGACTGGGCTAAACTCGGAGAAACAGAAGGTGCCTCAGAAATCCTGTTAAATTCCATTGATGCAGACGGCGTCAAAAAAGGATATGATTTAGCATTAAATACAGCAGTTGCAGAAGCCGTAGACATTCCAGTTATTGCGAGCGGTGGCGCTGGTAAAATAGAAGATTTCCAAACTGTGTTACAAGATACCGGTGTCGACGCAGCGCTTGCTGCCTCTGTTTTCCATTATGATGAAATTAATATCGCTACACTAAAAGATACTTTAGAAAAGCAAAAAAATTGAAGGAGAAGGAGGCACTAACATGGATATTAAAGATGTAAAATTTGATGAAAATGGTTTAATACCTGCTATTGTGCAGGATAAAGATTCCGGAGAAGTGTTGATGCTCGCTTATATGAACGAAGATGCATTGAATAAGACTATGGAAACAAATGAAACATGGTTTTATAGCAGGTCGCGTCAAGAACTATGGCATAAAGGAGCTACATCTGGCAATACGCAACAAGTAGAAAACATTCAACTCGATTGCGACCAGGATGCACTGTTAATTACCGTTTCCCCAGCCGGTCCAGCATGCCACACTGGAGAGGTATCGTGTTTTCATCATGCTTTAAAAGGAAACATTGCCAAAAAACGCGCCGTTGTCCATACGATTATCGACACGATTGAAGACCGGCGTAAAAATCCAACCGATGGAACGTACACAACATACTTATTTCGGGAAGGGATTGATAAAGTATTAAAAAAGGTGGGAGAAGAATCTGCTGAAGTCATTATCGGAGCTAAAAATAATGACAAAGAAGAAATCAAATGGGAAATAGCAGACCTCATTTACCATACACTCGTCTTAATGAATATTACGGATGTCACCTTATCGGATATCAAACAAGTATTATATGAACGCCATATCGAAAAGAAAGGGACGGACAATGAGTAAATTTTGGAGTCAATTAGCTCAAGAAGCAACACCATACGTTCCAGGAGAACAGTTAAATAAAACAGACATTATTAAGTTGAATACAAATGAAAATCCATATCCCCCCTCCCCTAAAGTAATCGAAGCTATTCAAGCAGAAGCCGGCGAGTCTTTGCGCCTCTATCCATCTCCTAGTATGGATAAGTTGCGACAAACCATTGCCAATTATCATGGATTGGATAAAGAAAATATTTTTGTTGGTAATGGTTCAGATGAGGTGCTTGCGTTTAGTTTTATGGGTTTTTTTAATCCAAAAGAGGAGATTGTTTTTCCGGAAGTCACGTACAGCTTTTATCCCGTTTATGCGAACCTATTCCAAATTCCTTACAAAACTGTAGCCCTTCATGACGGTTTCACACTTCATGCTGAGGATCTTGATGGTGCAGAAGGAGGAGTGATATTCCCGAATCCGAATGCTCCAACAGGCGTTTATTTACCTTTGGAACAAGTAGAGCAAATTGTGCTTGAAAATTCGAATAAGGTCGTTATTATTGATGAAGCGTATATTGACTTTGCCCCAAAATCCGCTTCAGCAATTCCTCTAACAAAAAAATACAACAACCTACTCGTCATCCAAACGATGTCTAAGTCTCGAGCATTGGCAGGACTACGAATTGGGTTCGCTGTTGGACATGAAGATTTAATCGAAGCTTTAATGCGTATGAAAGATTCTTTTAACTCTTATCCAGTTGACCGACTGGCAATGGCAGGAGCGCAGGCTGCAATTGAAGATGAGAGCTATTTTAAACAACAAACAAAGAAGATCATCGAAACAAGAGACTGGACGAAACAATCTCTTGAAAAATTAAATTTCCGTGTACTACCGTCCGCTGCAAATTTTCTTTTTGTCACACATCCTAAGCAAGATGCAAAGACACTATATGAAAAGTTGCGTGAACAAAGTATTTTGATCCGTTATTTCGGCAAGCCCCCAATAGAGAAGTACCTACGCATTTCTATTGGTACACCCAAAGAAATGGATCAACTCATTGATGCTCTTAAAAAAATATGTCATTAAAAATCCAGCTGGGATTCTTATGCCTAGCTGGATTATAACGTTCAATTTTTAAAAGTTTTGTTTTGTTGTAAGGCTTACTAAATAACACCAAAATGTTATTGTGTGTGAGAAATATAATCTCACCCTACAACAGGGTCTGTTGAATAACTAGGATAAATGAGCACAACTACCGTTGTCCTACGTGAAAGGTGGTACGCGGACCTTAGGGCACGACCTCAGCCTCCTTGCCCCGGCAAGGGGTACGCCGGCGTTGCCCGCAAAGGGCGGTTTTAGCCGGTGGTCATTTAGCTAGCTCACTGTGGGGTCTTCGGAACGTGCTGTTCCCGCGACGAACAGGACGTTCTAGTGTCGAGCGTTGGTCACAGGACGTGACCGGTTTTAGCCGACCAGGAGTCGACCACCTTTCACTACAGACAACTCGATTTATTTCATGGATGATTTTTACTTCAGGTAGGTGAAAAGGATTATAACGGATTTATAAAATTTACAGGCTGTTCATCTTGCTCTTTATATAGTGAAAAATCTGTTCCAAAGTCTACACAATAACATTTTGGTGTTATTTAGTAAGCCTTACAACAAAACAAAACTTTTAAAAATTGAACGTTAAAATCCAGCTAGGTATAAGAATCCCAGCTGGATTTTTTAATGACATATTTTTTTAAGAGCATCGATGAGTTGATTCATTTCTTCGGGTGTACCAATAGAAATACGCAGGTA
>DATGUH010000051.1:0-5065 GCA_035301445.1 Pseudogracilibacillus sp.
TCCCAATCTTCACTTTTAGCATTCGGAATAAATTTACGAACTTCCTCCATCCGCTGTTCCTTAGATAACATTAACTGTTGTACCAAATATTTTGTCAACGATACATTTTTAGCACCTGCAGCCAGCATTGTAATAACGTTATTCGGCTTCACAGAACCAATCAAATCTAAGTAAGAGCCCGATTTCAAAAACTTAGGAGAAAATCCTGCAAACGGTCCAAACAATAATGTACGTTCATTGTCAATGTAACGTGTATCTAAATGCGGCACAGACATTGGTGGTGCACCTACGGAAGCTTTACCATATACTTTGGCATTATGTTGCTCTGTTACTTCCGGATTATTACATACAAAAAACACGCCACTTACAGGAAAGCCGCCTACCTTCTTACTTTCTGGAATACCTGTTTTTTGCAATAATGGCAACGCACCGCCACCAGCACCTATAAAAACAAATTTCGCCGTATGATATTCAATCGTTCCTTCTGCAAAGTTACGAACCTTTACTTCCCAAGTACCATCTGGAGTCTGTTTAATATCTTCTACTGTATTTTGATAATGAATATTTACATCTTGATCTTGAAGGTTTTCTAATAATTTTGAAGTCAACGCTCCAAAGTTCACATCTGTACCACCGTCAATTTTTGTTGCGGCAATAGGTTCATCTGCTGTTCGATCTTTCATTACAAGCGGAATCCATTCCTCCAACTTCTCAGGGTCATCCGAGAATTCCATCCCCTGAAATAGTGGGTTTTCAGATAATGCTTGATAGCGTTTTTTAAGAAATTCAACATTTTTTTCTCCATGTACCAAGCTAATATGTGGTAATGGCATAATAAAATCGTCCGGATCTTCTATTAACCCTTTCTTTACAAGGTAAGACCAGAACTGCTTAGATACTTGGAATTGCTCATTAATTTTAATTGCTTTTGTAATGTCGATAGAACCGTCTTTCTTTTCTGTTGTATAATTCAACTCACATAACGCAGAATGCCCTGTACCTGCGTTATTCCAAACATTGGAACTTTCCTTTCCAGGTTTATCAAGTTGTTCAAACACTGTAATGTCCATATCTGGGGCTACTTCTTTCAAAATTGTTCCCAAAGTAGCACTCATTACTCCAGCACCGATTAATATAACATCTGTATTTGTCTGATTGTTACTCATTTCAACCTTCCTTATACATATAAATTTTCAGAAAGGATGCAGCTGCCTCCCCGAAATCCAGCAAAGTAAATAAACACTTGCAACATTCATCTTTAAGTGTACAAGCGTGACCTTGTCAGTGCAAGGATGCATACTGTTCATACCTTTTCAGGATTACATAACACTCCTTCTATTATAGCACTTATTGTCATAGTTTAAAACTAAAGAATGAGCAACCGTTCACCCAAGCAAAATCCCTCAAAAAAAGTGTATCTATAGTACGATACACTCATTTTTTTGTTTGGTCCATATAAGCTTGCATTCGCTTATCATCTTTATGATCTTTAACGACTAAAATCGCATGAATGGCACCCGGTAACCAAAATACTAAAGTCAAAACCAAATTTAATATCGCTTGAAAAGGCTTACCAGCTAGTAATACAGCAACTGGTGGTAAAATAATGGCTAGTAAATATAACATATACATTCTCCTTTTAATTCGTTAATATTATTCTTCTTGTAAAATGACTTCTGTATTAAAATTATTTGCTTTTTTATATGTTTCTAAAATGCCAATTTCTTCAATTCCTTCTCGGGAAATCAATTTTGCCGGATACGTTACTTGAAAAGTATCTGAAAATGGGAATGGTGATAAACGGATAATGTTTTCACCTTGCCAGTGTGCTTGTATTTTATCTTCGTTTAAGATAGATGAAAATTTAGGTGCAGGAATTCCATCTCGAAAGAAAAAATGCTCCCTATCCTTTGATACACCTGGCTCATTCAAACAAATATATAATGATAAATTATCCGCGAACTTTAATAACTCATAATGTTTGAGAAATTGGTCATCATTAAAATTCGTTAAAGAAGCAATAATACGATCTTGCCGTTTCTTTTCGTCATTCACAAACTGTTTAGCCTCTATTTGTTCATTGTTATTCATAAATCGAACATAATGTTCACTGCATAACAGTGCAGCATATGCATTCTCTGTTTCCACTTCATCTATGCCCTGTTTATAGAGCACCGTTTTGGCGAGTGTAGGAAAGTTCGTAAAAGTATACGGCGAATCTTTCGCATCATTCCAAAACGGCTGTTTATCAAACATACGCCAACCCTTGTCATGATTTTTTATCGCATACATTAACGCTTCAAAAAAGAAATCATCCTCAACCTGATTTCCTTCCCACTTCTTCATAATATCATGTGCTAGCAATCCGTGATGATGTTGTTCTATCATCGTAAATGAATCTTGATTTTCCCGAACTATCACCTATATCATCTCCATTACCGTTCCATAATAATTACAAACAATGAAAAGAACAATATTCGTCTCTGTAAATCTACCCAGTACTTTAAGTTGTTAATTATCAACATTGAGCAAACCACGCTTATACAACGGTATATCTCTATACCCGATTTCGGCTCGAAGTATTACTAATAAGATGTTTTTCTTTACAATAATTAACATTTCATCATTCACCTTAACACTTCCACATATATATTACCCCGAAATATTAGTTGCTAAGCATCATAAAACATTCTACAATAGCACATTGTGTTATAAAACTGTATAATCGCATAAGGGGAGTGGAGAAAATGAATAAAAAAGAAATTTCACATATTCGCAGACAATTCAAGCCAGATAATGATTATATGACCATTCAAGATATTTTTAATGTCTATGTTCAAAAAGAAACAGGTGAAATCTATCACCATGAGTCCAGTGCATTTGAAATGCTTGATAAAGAAACACAAGATTTATTTTTGGAAAACTTCAAGAAAACACTCACTGGCCAGGTAGACACAAAATTATTTACATTAAAATTTCAAAAAGAGATAGAAGATTCCACACAAACGGTTTTATATGATGGATTGTATACCGAGGATAGAGAACAATGGCAAGCCCATATGCTACAAATAGTAGAGAAAATGTTTATGGAAACAGCATATGACTTTGATACAGTAGTCACTTTTGTTCACGGAGAATATCGTAAACCTGTTAAGAAACGTGACCCTGAATCAGAGGAAGGCGGAAATGATTATCAATACGCCAATAAATTCATCTTATGCAGCTTAAATAAAACAGATCTACCAGAATCCACTTTTGTGTTTGACTATATTGGAAAAACATTCAAGTCATCTCACGAAGTTGATCCCGTTATCAACTTGAACAAACCTTTAACAGGATTTCTTTTTCCAGCTTTTCACAACCATGCATCCGATGTGAATCACCTTCTTTACAGTGCTGGAAAAGCCAATGAACCAGATGAAACTTTTATCGATGAAGTGTTAAACTGTGAAGATATGATTACTGCCGCCGAAAATAAAGATGGCTTCGAACTCGTCGTCCAAAGACTAGCAGGTGACAAAGTAGATGCCAACATGCTCTCTAATATATATGAAGAAATTGACCAAATTGTACAAGAAAGTGAAGAGGAAGAAGCAGAAGAAGTTCCGAATTTAGATTATAACGATGTCGAACATATATTATCTTCAAGCGGTGTAGAGGACATCGATACGGAAAAGGTTAAAAATACCTTACAAACAATATTTGATGACGAACAACACGCCTTTAAAGCAGACACTTTACTTCCGAAAAAAATAAAAATAAAATCCGAAATGGCAAAAATGTCTATCGATCCGCAACATTTAAAAAACGTCAAATATATTACATACGAAGGGAAACGTTGTTTGCTTTTGGAAATTGAGGATGATGTTGAAATTGAAGGCTTCCAACTGGAGTCCGCACCGTTTTAATCCATTATTTATAAACGCCAAGCATATCACCTCTATGCTTGGCATTTGTTTATATTATGGAGGATCTCGTTTGGTAGGTAGTGATAAGCGAAATGGTCACTTAGGCAATTACATGATTGTCATAGTGATAAATAGCTAGCCTACGAGAGAGTTAACGCTGTGGTTACGACAGACACTAATACGAAGGATATGCTTTTTCTGTCTGATTTAATCAGTAAATTAGACAGCAATACGAAGATTGCGCACTTTCTGTCCGATTTAGCCAGTAAATTAGACAACAATACGAAGATTGCGCGATTTCTGTCCGATTTAGCCGGTAAATTAGACAGCAGTACGAGGATGACGCACTTTCTGTCTGATTTAGCCTATATTACATAATTTGTGCTTAGATAATTTCATAGTAACAGAAATGATTAAAGCAACTTCAAAGGAAAATTCATTTATCAAACCAACCACTTTAAAAGAAATACACATTGAAGTAATACTAGCACTATGAAACCAGTCTTAAAACTCCAACGCTTTGTTTTATGCCGAAAAAAATACATGCCAGCTAAACAACCACCAGCACCGCCGATAACAGCAACCCCCCAAAGGTTTTTTTCTGGGATTCTATATTTACCATTTACTGCTTTCTTTTTATCGACGTACATAACCGTTAAACCGATTATATTTATCATTATTAGATAGATGAATAATGGATTCATTCCAACGTACTCCTGCTCTTTCGACAATACCTAAACCTAACCATTCATTCAAATATATAAAGTTAGAAGAGGTTG
The DNA here is from genome assembly GCA_035301445.1 of Pseudogracilibacillus sp. GTDB lineage: Bacteria > Bacillota > Bacilli > Bacillales > Amphibacillaceae > Pseudogracilibacillus. Next base: position 4,688 of record DATGUH010000051.1, read on the forward strand.
TCTACCCGAAATGTATTTCCAATCTCTTCAAAAACATTACAAACCAATCCGAATGCTCTTACCAATCCGTTGTAGCGTTCCTAAGACACTCATCGCAGCTAAATAACTCGTTTTCGGATTTTCTGGGAGAGGATTATTCGTAATAGTTACTGTAGCTTCGCCGAAATCTCCTTGCATCTCTACATGGTGCTCATTTTTCTCCATCTGTGGATCGGCAATAATCGTTACTTTTGTCGCATCCATTCCTAGTCCGGCAAGAGAAAGAATAATCGAGACATTTATATTTTTAGGAAACTTTTTTATAGCATTAGCTGCTGTTCCTTCATATACAATGACCGGTTCATCAATGGAATAATCGATTAAAGAATCAGCTGGTTT
>DATGUH010000052.1:0-3119 GCA_035301445.1 Pseudogracilibacillus sp.
TTTCCAAAATTCCCACGTACCAGATTCGAGTCCAGGAGTAATAGAACCACCTGATGGAAACCAATCAAGTTGAAATGCGAAGAAGTAAATAGCGACAATAGCAATGATAAATTGTGGAATAGCAATACCACCGTAGTTAAAGACGGCTATTCCATGGTCCCCAAGTGTATATGGTTTTCTCCCGGCGTACATACCAAAGAAAAATGCAAAGATATATGTAATGGTTAAGGAAGTAATGGCTAAAAATATCGTATTTGGAAGCTTTTCTTTGATTACATCAATGGCAGGTTTCTTGTACTTGGTAGACTTTCCAAAATCACCTTGGACAAAATCTGCTACCCATCTTTGATACTGAACAGGTATTGGGTCGTTATATCCTAATTTTTCGCGCATTTCTTCAATATATTCTGGACTCGTGTTGTTTGGGTCAATTTCACCTGAAAAAGGATCCCCTGGCATCATTTTTGCCATAAAGAACACGAGGATAGAAACAAGTATTAAAATGGGAATAGTAGAGACAATACGCCGAATTGAGTAAGCTAACATCGTTTGTACCCCTTATCAATTAAGAATCATTCATGAATAGGTGAGAAATAGGAAAGCATAGAGCCTTCCTATCTCATATTAAAGCTAACTATTCATGATAAATGTTTTATTAGTCTGTTATAGACCACTCATGGAAATCACGTGGACCATTTGGACCAACGACAACATCTTGGAGACGTTCATTTTTACCGTATAGATCCATGTTTTCCCAAAGTGGAAGACCCGGTAATTCTTCGTTAAATAACTGTTGCCATTCTACGTAGACATCTTTACGATAGTCATCATCAAAGGCATCTTCACTCAAGCCATCATCGAGCAACTCATCAGATTCTTCATTCACCCAACGGCCATAGTTCCACTCTGCTGTACTGCGCCACAATCCCGATGGATCTGGGTCAGAGCCAACAGACCATGCACCGAAAAATGTTTCCAGTTCTTCATCATCATTGTCCTTCATCTCATTAAATGTGTTAAATTCAACAAGTTCTCCAGTTGCAAGCTCAGTTTGAATGCCGACATCTTCCCAGTTTTGAATAATTGCCTGTGCACGGCCTTCAAATGCAGAATCACCAGCAAAATGACCAAATTTTACAACGAACTCGTTACCGTCAGGGTCTGTACGCATTCCGTCTTCGCCTTTTTCATAGCCGGCTTCATCAAGCATTTCTTCTGCCTTATCTGGATCATAGTCATACTGTGTCAATTCATCTTCGTCTGCAGAAATCCAATGAACAGAAGGAACAGGTGTGTTCACAATGGTTGCTGTGCCGTTTAAGTAGTTATCAACAATAGACTCACGATCCAATGCATAAAACAGTGCTTGACGGAGTTCTTTACTATCAAACTTATCATAGTCAGCAACTGCGGTTCCTTCATCAGCATCATAGTGACCAAAACGGAAACCGATATAAGAATAACCTAGTCCTTCTTGTTCGATTACATCGATACCATCATTTGCTTCCAAATCATCCACATCATCTGGCGTTATTTCCATAAAGTCAACTTCGCCACTTTCCAAAGAACCTATAATAGCAGAAGAATCTATCACTTTGATTAATACTTCATCTAATTTTGGTGTTCCTTGCCAATAGTCATCAAAACGTTCAAGAGAATAATATTCTCCCTGTTGGATCTCTTTTACCTTGAAAGGTCCAAGTCCTACTGGTGTTTCACGAACCTCTTCAGAAGCATCCATATCTTCTACAGGAATATCTTCCAACTCTGCTTTAGGCATTGGTGTTGACCATAAATTTTCAAGGTTATTTACTTTTGCTTCTTTAAACGTAATCGTTGCATTATAATCATCTTCAATTTCAAATCCTGAAATCTCATCAGCATCTCCATCACGATATTCCTCTGCACCTTCGATCTCTGCTACATAATCGAATCGAGGTCCATCGTAATCAGGGTCAGCTAATACTTCAATAGCAAACTGCCAATCCTCCATTGTCAGTTCCTCACCATTATGCCATTGAACCCCTTCCTCAATTGTAAAGTCAAAAACCTGATTATCTTCTGTTTCCCAGTCAGCAATTGCTGATTCATACTCCATGTCATCATTGACAGTAATCAAGTCATCAGAGATATAATCAAGGATTTCAGCATCAATGGCACTTCCAGCAAATCCATCAACTAATAATCCTTCAGGTTCCTCTTTGATGGCATAAGTCATCGTGCCACCTTCATCGGCATTAGCATTTCCGGAATTATTTCCATTGTTTCCTGCTGTATTATCATTACCTCCACCGCAAGCGGCAAGAACAAGTGACAATGAAAAAATAATAGCTAAAAATAATAGTAACTTCCTACTCACAATACTTCCCCCTTATCATTTTTATAGGTATTAATCGTTTCCATATAAATGGCAGGCTACAAATCTATCTGGCCTCACCTCCTCAAATGCAGGTGAAATAGTTTTACATTTATCCATCACAAATGGGCATCTAGTATGAAAAACACAACCTGACGGAGGTGTAGCAGGATTTGGTACATCCCCTTTTAAAACAATCCGTTCCTTTTGAACATCTGGATCAGGGTTAGGAATCGCAGAAACAAGGGCTTGTGTATAAGGATGTAATGGTTCTTCATACATAGCATTATTTTCTGCTATTTCAACAATATGACCGAGATACATGACACCAATTCTGTCACTCATATGTTTCACAACACTTAAGTCATGTGCAATGAATAAATAAGTTAAGTCGAATTCATGCTGCAATTCCTGTAACAAGTTAAGGACCTGTGCTTGTATGGACACATCAAGTGCACTGACTGGTTCATCAGCAACGATAAGCTTTGGTTTTAATGCTAGTGCCCGTGCAATACCTATCCGTTGCCTTTGACCACCAGAAAATTCATGGGGATATTTATAATAATCTTCCCGCCTCATTCCTACCTTTTCCAGTAGCTCTTTCGTTTCCTCCATTAATTCTTTATGTCCTTTTTTTGAAAAGTTTTTTCTTGGTTCATCTACAATATGTCCTACCATCATTTTGGAATTCAGGGATGCAACGGGATCTTGAAAAATCATTTGCAAATCTTGGCGCATGTTTCTAAGCTTGCTGCCTCGAAGT
>DATGUH010000053.1:0-2113 GCA_035301445.1 Pseudogracilibacillus sp.
TTTTAACAAAAATATAGATTGTAACATTATTATTTTACTTTAAGATAAAAAAGGATATTCCACTAAATGAAAATACTATTAAACGAAGTTACTTCATGATAAAAATATGGTATGGTAAAGTCATATGAATACATAATGCGGAGCGTGAATATATGGATAAGGCACTGAATTATTTAAAAAACAATGAAGCTGAATTACTAAACCAATTAAAAACCTTTTTATCAATACCAAGTATTAGTACGGATTCCGACTATAAAAAAGACATTATAAATGCAGCGGAGTTTGTAAAAGACTACGTAACTGAGATTGGGTTCAATCATGTAGAAATAATGGAAACGGATAAACATCCGCTTATTTTTGCTGAGTATAACAAGGCAGGTAAAGATGCCCCTACTGTATTAATTTATGGGCATTATGATGTACAGCCGACAGATCCCCTCGAAGCGTGGGAAAGTGCTCCATTTGAACCGGAAATAAGAGATGGACGATTGTATGCAAGAGGTGCAAGTGACGATAAAGGTCAGGTTTTTATGCATCTTGCAGTACTAGAAGCCTTCATGAAAACAGAGGAAACATTGCCATTAAATGTGAAACTCTGTATTGAAGGAGAGGAAGAAATCGGTAGCGAAAACTTATATAATGTGCTTGAACAGCATAAAGAAAGATTCGATGCTGACTTTGTAGTCATTTCTGATTCGGGAATGGTTGGTGAAAATCAACCGACGATTTTATACGGTTTAAAAGGAGTTGCTGGATTAGAACTGACGGTAAAAGGACCTGAACAAGATCTTCACTCTGGATTATATGGTGGTGCGGTTAGAAATCCAATTATGGCATTATCACACATACTCACTTCCATGAAGAACGAAGAAGAAGTAGTTACAATTGATGGTTTTTACGATAATGTGGATGATTTAACCACGGAAGAAAGAACTTTGATAGAAAAAGTAGAGGGAGAAGACTATAAAAAAACAACAGGCATTTCCGAGACGATTTCGGAAAAAGGTTATAATGCGAAAGAACATACTATGGGACGACCAACATTAGAGATTAATGGTATTTATGGTGGTTATCAAGGTGAAGGTTCAAAAACGATCATCCCAAGTACTGCAACTGCAAAAATAACTTGTCGGCTTGTACCTGATCAAGATCCAAAACAAATCCAAGAGCTATTAAAAAATCATATAGAAAAAGTTAAACCAACAGGCGTTGAAGTGGATGTATCATTAGAGAAACAATCTGCTAAAGCATATAAAGTCGATCCTAATCATCCACTTATAAAAATAGCAGCAGATTGTTATGAAAAGGCATTTCAAAAAGAAACAGTGTTCGTTAGAATGGGTGGTTCTATTCCTGTAGTGGAGTGGTTCGATGCACTGTATCAAAAACCGGTTATATTAATGGGTTTTGGAACGCCTGAAGACCGACTTCATTCACCAAATGAAAGTTTTCCAATTGACAGTTTCACCAAAGGAATGGAGACATTAGTGTATTACTATAGAGCTGTGGCAAATAACGAGTATGCATAAGCTGAAAATAAAATGCAGGAGGAAAATAATATGAAATACGCAATTGTTACTGGTGTTTCCAAAGGATTAGGTGCTTCAGCAGCAAAGTATATGATGGAATCTGGCATTCACTTAATTGGTATATCCCGTACAAAAAATGAAAAGTTACATGTAATTGCGGGGGAAAATAATGTGGATTATGAGCATATTGAATGCGACTTGAGTAATCTAGATGAATTAAATAATGTTATAGAAGCATTGAGGGAAAATGTATTTAGTCAACAGCTATCTCATTTATATTTAATTAATAATGCTGCAGTGGTTGGACCGATTGATCAAGCGCAAGAGGTACACCCGGATGCATTACAGCATCATTATCATTTAAATGTGTTAGCGCCAATGATTTTGATGAATACGATGATCAATGAAAGCAATAATGCCTTATTTATTGGTGCAAATATTTCCAGTGGTGCAGCGGATAGACCAATGTATGGTTGGAGTGCTTACTGTAGTTCAAAAGCGAGCATTGATATGTATACTAAAACGTTAGCGTTAGAACAGAAAGCGCTGGGAACAAATCATAAAGTATTTGCATTTAGCCCAGG
>DATGUH010000054.1:0-6086 GCA_035301445.1 Pseudogracilibacillus sp.
AGGACATTTATTGTTAATACATCACCAAGACCAACCAGGTGCAATTGGCCGTGTCGGAAGTTTGCTTGCAGAAAATGATGTTAATATTGCAACAATGCAAGTAGGGCGTGAACATATAGGAGGTAGTGCGATTATGATGCTTTCTATTGATCGTCCTATGGAAAAAGAAGAGTTAGAGCAAATTAGATCTATGGAAGGCTTTGAACAAGTAACAGCAGTTGATTTGTAATTAGAGAACTACTATTATTTGTAAACTAGGTATAGATACATCTAACAAAACAAAAACCAAAATGGATTTGTCATTATGAAAAGTCCATTTTGGTTTCATTTATTTTTAGTGACTTATCACGCATTTCTTCTTTTCTGAGTAGCGAGGGATGCATTGTAAATATCGGCAGCTGATACAGCATCAAACAATGCCATTCCAGTTGATTTGAAAAAGATTGTATTGTCTTTCGATTCGACATCAAACGTAGGATTCTTAATGAAGGATGCTAAAGTTTGAATGTCATCGCGAACGATTTTCCCTTCTTCTAATGGTTTGATAAGGTCGCCGGATTCTTTGATTGCATCCTCTGAGTCAACTAATATATGGTCTACGTTATCGAAAAATGAAAGAGGAAATTCATTCATTTTCGGCTGGAAAGAACCGATGCCAATGAATAGTTTGTTTTTCAATAATGATGAATCATCAGGTAAAACAGGGTCGTTCGAATTTGTTGCTGCAATAACGACATCGGCATCCTTAATGGTTTCTTCCGGTGTTTGTTTTTCAGAGATTTTGATATTCGAATGTAATGCACCTTTAAGTTTTTTAATAAACTTAGAAACCTTTTCTCCCTTCGTTCGATTATATACATGAATCTGTTCAAAGTTTCTTTCTTCACAAGCAGCTAACGTTTGATAGAATCCTTGAACTCCAGTCCCGATTACTGCAAGCGTTTTCACATTTTGCTTTGCTAAATGACGAACTGCATTTCCACCTATAGCACCTGTTCTAACAGCGGTTAAATAAGTTCCATCAAAAGTGGCAATAGTTTCGCCTGTTTGATTACAATTCAGAATAATGTTTCCTTGAATTGTTGGTAATCCTTTTGCAGAGTTTTCTGGGTATACAGTGATCAATTTCGTAGCAATATAATTCTCAGTGAAACAAGGCATTAATACGAGTGTGTTGTCCCCATTTTCCACTTGTGTTCTCGTAGGCATGTGGAAATTTTCACGATGATACAAGTGATATGCTGTATCAATACTATCAATGACGTCTTTCATCGGTGCGAACTCATCGATTTGCTGCTGATTAAAATGTAACATGATTCATCCTCCTTTAAAATGTATATTAATAACGTAAACAATGTGCACTTAAGTTCAATTCGTAATAAATTACTGTTCAATATGTCACTGGAGACTTGGTGCCAGCCTAATGTAATCTTTATTGAAAACAGCAGTAAAAATAGATGAACAACAACTTTTGATAAAAAATACTTGTGAAAATACGAACTTCATTCATATAATATGAATTATTTAAAAATTTACCATACTTCATATAATATGTATATAAGCAATCTGACTAAAATATTCAGAAAAATAGAAGGAAAGTAGCTTATTCTATTGACAATATGCTGCTAAAATCTTCTGAAAACAACACGAACAGGGTAGGGATGCGTAATGAAGGAATTAGTTCAACTTGCACAAAAAGTTACGAAAGCGGTTTCACCAATTGTGCCCTTTCCGATTAGTTTTAGTGATAAAGATGGTTATCTAATAGGTACGACAGATGATAAAAGGATTGGGACATTTCATAAAGAATATAAAAACGTTGTTAATAAAGGGGAATTCATCGTTTATGAAGAATCGGAAGTAAGTCATATGGACAATGTGTTACCGGGTATTGCCATGCCATTGGTTTTTGAACGGGATATTATCGGGGTAATCGGCGTCATTGGATCACCTAATGAAGTAAGGCCTTATGCAGAATTAATAAAACGTTATGTAGAATTAACATGGCAAGAGAGTTTTCAAAAAGAAATAACCGATTTAGAAAATAAAATAGAAGAATCTTACTTACAATATATTCTTTTGAGCAACTCCAAATCTGAAACAAAAACAAATGAATACAGTCAACTACTAGGATTAGATACTGATAAACAAATGTTTTGTATCGTAATTGATATTCATAACTTTTTATTAAAAGAAGTTGGAGAGCATACTAGATCAATAACCGTGAATAATTTAAAAAGTTTAATCATAAAAGAGATTAATGGTTTATAAGAAGAGGGAAAAAATTAAGGTTCATTTTTTAAATGCAGAAAAGATAGTCATTGTCGTTACCGTTTCATCTACAGAACAATACTTTTCTATTATGAGTCAATTTAAAGGAAACTGCAAAAAAATATTACAACGAATGTCGGATTTAGATTTACAACACGTTAACATAGCGGCAGGAGGTTTATCCGACTCTGTTCATACATTACACTCATCGTATCAAGAAGCCGTTAGTCTACTTGAACAGAATATTATATCAACGGAAAAGGAACAGATATTGAGTTTATATGATTGGGAAATTGTGACGTCATTAATCCCAGCTAAAATAGACGCTAACTTTATGAATAGAATATTATTTGAACTGACACCGCTCACTGAGGAAAAACAATTTGAAGAATTAAAAACGAGTTTCATTGCATATTGTGAAAATAATATGAATATCACAAAAGCTGCAGAAGCATTATTTGTCCATCGAAACACGCTTATATACAGGTTAAATAAAATTGAAAGAATTTCTCAAATGGATATAAAGAACTTTCAACATTGCAGTGTATTGTACATGTCATTAACTTCACACTTTTCAAATAATTTATAAGCAGTTATAGTGAAATTGCATAAAATTGCTAAAACATAGATGACAGTTGTGATAGCGGTTACAATATGATGCCCATTAGTAATGATGTCGGATTCTTATTATTTTGCAATCGAAAGAATTTGTGCAAATTGTCTATAGTTTAATTTGTTTGAAGAAGATAAACTGTAAACAACATAAGAATTTAAGAGGTGAAAGAAATGTCAAAGCAAGCAGATGTTATTATTGTGGGCGGAGGAGTCATCGGTTCCAGTATCGCATATAACTTATTGAACGACGGTTTTGATGGTGACATCGTTTTGTTTGAAAAGGACAAAACATATGAATACGCTTCCACGCCCCGTAGCGCAGGGGGGATTAGGCAATTATTTACGACCGGTATTAATGTGGAAATGGGCAAATATGCTGTTGAAAAATACTCTACTTTTAAAGAAGATATGGCTATTGATGATGAACTGGCAGAAATTGATTTTCAACAGAATGGTTATTTCTTTTTAGTGAATAAAGATGAAAATATGAAGCAACTAGAAGAACAGGCTGCACTTCAACGACAATTTAATGTAGGATCCGAAGTAATTGAAAGAGATAAATTATCAGATATCATTCCTGAAATAAACACACATGATTTAGCAGGAGGCATTTATTCAGGAAAAGATGGTTATCTAGATCCATACTCAGTAATGCAAGGCTATATGAAAAAGGCGAAACAACTAGGTGCAACGTATATATATGAAGAAGTTAAAGAAATTACAAAGGATGGTAGAAATGTAAGCGGTGTTATAACAGAAAAGGATGTATATAAAGCGCCGATTGTTATTAATTGTGCAGGTCCATGGGCGCCAACGTTAAGCGAAACTTTAAATTTACCAATACCTGTCATTCCGTTAAAAAGACAGATTATCCAATTTAATATTGCAGAGCCATTAGAGAAACGTTTACCTTTGACGGTTGATCCAAGTGGTGTGTATTTCCGTCATGAAGGAAACTCCATTATTTGTGGGTACGCTGAAGATGTAAAACCACAGATTGAGTTTAGTTGGAGCAGAGATTTCTTTATGGAGTTTTTGTGGCCTATTTTGGCAAACAGAGTTTCAAATTTTGAAAAAGCCAAAATACAAAGTGGTTGGGCTGGTATATACAGTCACAATACGGAAGATCAAAATGCGATTATTGGAGAGCATCCGGATTTATCTGGTTACCATTTAGCAGTTGGGTTTAGTGGCCATGGAATGCAGCAAGCTCCAGCGGTGGGAAGAGGTTTTTCCGAATATATTCGAAATGGTAAATATGAAACGATAGATTTTAGGTTATTAGGTTTTGATCGATTCAAGAAAGAAGAATTGGTAGTTGAAGAAGCTATTGTTTAGGAACTATCCTCTTAAACGTCATATAGCTTTTTGAAAATAAAGTTTCTAAGGAGGCCTGCATGAAGAAAAATAAGTTACGTGAAAATTGGACTGGTCGATTAGGTTTTGTTTTAGCGACAGCAGGGTTTGCAATTGGTTTAGGAAATATTTGGCGTTTTTCTTATGTAGCAGGGAATAATGGTGGTGGCGCATTCTTAATCATCTATCTTGCAGTGATGGCTTTATTTGGTATTCCGCTATTTCTTGCTGAAGCTGGTCTTGGTCGTAAGGCAGGATCAGGTATTATTATAGGGATGAGGAAATTAACCAAAAAAGGGAGTCCTTGGGTCATCATTGGTTGGTTAGGTACTTTAGCTGCTGCATTAATAAGTTCCTATTATTTTATGATCATGGGATGGATGCTTGACTATTTTGTAAAAATAGCTTCCGGTACCTTTTCGGGTAAATCAACTGCAGAAATTTCAGCTGTTTTTGATAAGATGGTTACTAGTCCATGGGAGGTCATTATTTACTCTCTGATCGCTGCGTTGATGATTGGATATATTGTTAGTAGAGGTATTACCGGCGGGATTGAGCGCTTCTCTCGTCTTGTGATGCCGACGTTAATAATATTGCTTACAGTTTTGGCGATATTTTCATTAACATTACCAGGTGCATTAGAAGGTGCTATTTGGTATTTGAAACCAGACTTTTCTCAAGTAGGATTTGGAACGGTATTAGAGGCATTAGGTCAAGGGTTCTTTTCTGTTGGTATTGGTTTAGCTGCTGCGTTTACGTATGGTAGTTACCTTAAACGAGAAGAATCAAACCTTGTTACAGATGGAATCTGGGTAATAACATTAGATACTTTTATAGCGTTTATTTCGGGGCTTGTTATTTTTCCTGCATTATTCGCATTTGATGTTGCACCAGATTCAGGTGCGGGCCTATTGTTTTTAACGATACCTAATTTATTTGACATGATACCGGGAGGCACTTTCTTCGGTCTGCTGTTCTTCTTCCTAGTTATTATCGCTGGGTTAACAACTGGGGTTGGATTAGTTGAAGCGGTCGTCGTAAACATTGCCGAGGTTTTCAAATTAAAACGTCAAACAAGTATATATGTTTCTACTATTGTTTTATTTCTATTATCCATTCCCTCGATTTTATCACAGGGGCCATGGTCAGAGTTTCTAATCTTTGGCATGGACATATTCGACTTTGTTGATTATGTCTCTGGTAATATTTTACTGACATTAGGTGGATTACTAATTGCCTTGTATGTAGCCTTTAAATGGAAGTTTGATAACTTTATGAATGAATTAAATGTGGGAACTTCAGGCATACGTATAACACCTATATTAAAGCCTTTGATTACTGTATTTATCCCTGTTGTTATAGCGTTTATTGTTTTATCAAGTTTCTTATAAAATAAACACTAAGGGATGAAGTGAAACAGTAGATAAAGGGCGATTTAGATCACAAAAATTTTAACACGTATACTTTTTGTAATCATAAAGACTGTGATAACATAAAAGTGAATACAGTATGCAATGAAAAGGGACGCAAACTTTTATCTTAAGAATCTATGAAAGGGGTTTCATTTATTTCCTTGTTCATTCATAAAGTCAAAAAAGATTCTGTTATCAATGGTTTCCATTAACTTTGGTATAGGAGATGATATCACCAGTTAATAGCATATTTTGATGAAAAAGTTTCGTAATAATGAAAAAACAAACAACAATTTAATTTTATAATGAAGGAGAATGTATAATGACTAAAGATGTATTAGAACAAAAAGTGTTGAAAAATCATATTAATGGTGAATGGATTGAACCAAAAGAAGTTTCAGACGTTATCAATCCTGCTACTGGAGAAACAAT
>DATGUH010000055.1:0-4136 GCA_035301445.1 Pseudogracilibacillus sp.
ATGTTCAAACTGAGTTACCTGGAACGGATGGCGGCGACTCCTGCGGGAACAGCACGAGTCTTGAGACCCCACAGTGAGCGGTTTAGGCGAACGAGGAGGCTCAAGCCGTGCCCGCGGAAAGCGTCCGCCAGCAGTGAAAGGTAACGGAGTTATTAACAAACTTTGGTTTAAGGAAATTTAGTTAGAATTAATAGGCTAAAATGAAAGCCTAAATATCTATACGAGGGGACTGTCGTTGTACTGCACTTTTCATTAAAGAAACAAACATCTATTTAAGTGCCCAATGCTATAACAAGAATCAATAGTTTACGACAATCAAGCTCCGCCCTGCTTTACATTTTGCAACTTCTACTAGTTTCAACATTTATGCAAGAAAAACTGTATAAACATCTTTTTGTGTGCATAAATATGCAAAGGTTGAATTTTAGTGTTTGTAACTATAATAATGTTCTATTATGTATTTTAAACAGCGTTTATAAAATTATTTTCATTTCACCCCTTGTATTAAAATACATTTTTATGTATAATAGTTTTATTGATTCGAAATAGATAGTGCGAAATAGGGAGAGAAGATCGTGGATAAAAAGAATATTATTATAATCGGTGCAGCAGGTAGAGATTTTCATAATTTTAATACGTATTATCGTGGAAAAGAAGCATATAATGTCGTTGCATTTACAGCAGCTCAAATCCCTGATATAGATGGTCGGAAATATCCGGCAGCATTAGCGGGAGAATTGTATCCAGAAGGTATTCCAATATATGCTGAGGAAGAATTGCCTCACTTAATTAAAGACTTAGACGTAGATGAATGCGTATTTTCTTATAGTGATTTACATTATGAAAAAGTCATGGGCATAAGCGCAATCGTAAACGCTGCTGGAGCAGACTTCACGCTACTAGGATCCAAGCATACGATGGTGAAAAGCACAAAGCCTGTCATTTCCGTCTGTGCCGTCAGAACAGGAACAGGTAAAAGCCAAACTTCTAGAAAAATAATTGAAACATTAATGGAAAAGGGATTGAAAGTAGTAGCCGTTCGTCACCCAATGCCTTATGGAGATTTGGCGGCTCAAAAGGTACAACGTTTTGCGAAAATGGAAGACTTAGCACAGCATAAGTGTACAATTGAAGAAATGGAAGAATATGAACCGCATGTCGAACGTGGCAATATCATTTATGCAGGTGTAGATTATGAAGCGATATTAAGAGAAGCAGAAAATGATCCAGACGGTTGTGATGTAATCCTATGGGATGGTGGCAATAATGATAATTCCTTTTATGAACCAGATCTTGCAATTACAGTGCTTGATCCACATCGTCCTGGTCATGAGCTACAATACTACCCAGGGGAAGTATGTCTTAGAACGACAGATGTAGCCATCATCAATAAAATTGACAGTGCAGATGAAAAGTCTATCCAAATCGTAGAAGACAATATCAAACAAGCAAAACCAGACAGCACGATTATTAAATCAGAATCGACTATAACGGTGGATAAACCTGAATTGATAAAAAATAAACGCGTACTCGTTGTGGAAGATGGTCCAACATTGACACATGGAGAAATGAAGATTGGCGCAGGAATCATTGCCGCTGAACGAATTGGGGTTAAAGAAATTGTCAATCCAGAACCGTATACTGTTGGATCGCTAACAGATACTTTTGAAAAATATCCACATATCGATACGGTGCTTCCGGCAATGGGATACGGTGAACAACAATTGAAGGACCTTGAAGAAACAATTAATAAAGCGGATTGTGATGCAGTAATCATCGGTACGCCGATGGATTTAACAAGAATTATTAACATTGAAAAACCAACAACGAGAGTTTATTATGATTTGGATGAAGTAGGAACGCCAAACTTAGAAACCGTGCTAGCCGACTTCACACAACAATTTGAACTAACAAAATAAGCTATAATAAAAAGGGATTAGACTCGAGAATAATGAGCTAATCCCTTTAAATATTTGTAGGGGTTTTTGGAGAATGGACCCTATAATAAATGTAGGGTATCGGAAAGTATTTAGGAATAAAATACAATCAATCCTTCAAATAAGATAGTGCAGTATCCATATCATTTGTTGGCTGTTTGCAGCTAAAGTTTTCACAAACATATATGGTCGTCTTGTCATTTATTTTTTTATAGTTGGAGGCAAATGGTGCAATATCCTTAAATTCAGCAGCGTTTTCTGCTACAAGTACAGACACGTTACTAGGATCCAACTTATCAATATTCGCAACAGCCTCTTGTCGAACAGAATCATCTTCATCCCCAATAATAACGACTTCTTTTCTTGGGAAGTCTGTATGAAATAAATTATTCATAAATGCGACAGCTGCGCGTGGATATGCATGAACATCTTCATAGAAGCTATAATACATTTCTTCTGCCCTTTGCATATATAATTGTTCTCCAGTTAAAGCAGATATCCTTGTTAACACTGAGATTGTAATAGCGTTTCCGGAAGGGAGAGCTCCGTCAAACACTTCTTTTTCTCGACTAATTAACGTCTCTGCATCATTACCTGTTAAAAAGAATCCACCATGATCTTGGTCCCAAAATAAAGTAAGCATATGATCAGTTTGCTGCTTAGCTTTTTTAAGATAGGAGAGTTCATAGGTCGCTTCATATAATGTTAAATAAGCTTGGATAAGATTTGCATAATCATCCAAATATCCTAAAAATTTCGTTTCTCCATCCCGATACCGAGCCATCAATCGGTCTCCTTGAAATAAGTGTGATTCGATAAAATGCATGCTTTTTTTAGCAAGCTCCAAATATTCTTTATGATGAAAAACATGCCCCGCATACGCTAAAGCGTCAATCATCATCGCATTCCAGCTTGTAAGCACTTTGTCATCTACATGCGGATAAATTCGTTTTTCTCTTGCTTGAAGCATTACTTTAAGAGCGTCCGCAAATTTTTCAGTACTAGAAGGAACATCTTGGAGATGAATGAGGTTAGGAATGTTTTGTCCATGAAAGTTGCCAGCAGGTGTCATACCATAAACATCTGCAAATTCCTCCCCTAGTTCCTCTCCTAAAATCTCCATGACCGTTTCATAATTCCATACGTAATATTTACCTTCTTCTCCCTCTGAATCAGCATCAATAGCTGAATAAAAAACACCATCGTCAGCACGCATTTCCCGGGAAATGAATACGATGATTTGCTCGCTAATTTGTTTGTAAAGTGGATTTTTTGTTAAAGAGTAAGCTCTCGTGTAAATGGACAATAATTGGGCGTTATCATATAGCATTTTCTCGAAATGGGGAACAAGCCAAGCTCGGTCTGTTGCATAACGGGAGAAACCAAACCCAATATGATCATAAATGCCACCTTTGAACATTTGTTGTAATGTTTTTTCAGCCATATATAAAGAAGTCTTATCATTTTTATATATATAATAATCAAATAAAAAGTGGAAGTTTTGAGGCTGTGGAAACTTAGGTGCCGGGCTAAAGCCACCAAAATCAGTGTCGAAGTTTTCCGCTAACTGTTGATAAGTTTTCTGAAGTAACTTGCTATTCAATCGATGATTACTTTTTTCCATAACAGTTTCAGCTAGTGCATCTTCTACATTTGTAGTAACTTCAGCAATATGTTTCGGATCATCTTGATATCTTTCTGCTAATTGTGACAGCATTTCAATCATACCGGGCATCCCATAGTTCGTATATTTAGGAAAGTAAGTGCCAGCATAAAACGGAACTTTATTAGGAGTCATGACAATCGTTAACGGCCAGCCGCCTTGGCCAGTCATCATCTGACATACTTTCATATATACAGCATCAATATCAGGTCTTTCCTCACGATCGACCTTAATGGCGATAAAATGTTTATTTAAAATTTCTGCCACTTCTTCATCTTCAAAGGACTCCTCCGCCATCACATGACACCAATGGCAAGTAGAGTATCCAATGGATAAAAATATCGGCTTATTTTCAGATTGTGCTTTATCAAATGCTGCTTCTCCCCATGGAAACCAGTCTACTGGATTATGTGCATGTTGCACGAGGTAAGGGGATTTTTCAGAAATCAATTTATTATTAGCTACCATCAAACGTCGCCTGCCTTTCAAAGCTTGTTTATTATTATAGTAACACACAGCTTAGCATTTCAAACAAC
>DATGUH010000056.1:0-22456 GCA_035301445.1 Pseudogracilibacillus sp.
TGGGTAAGAAATGTTAGAATGCATCTACACGCAACTCCTTTCGCTTGTTTTGTGGTTAATTCAAGTGTAACAAATTTGGAGATTGCGTGTGTTTTTATTTTCTAAATATTTTCTGAACCCCAACATATATTATAGAGCCTATATTGTAGAGCCCAAATAAAAACCCCTTCACATTAAACAATAATAATGTTCATGTGAAGGGGGGGCATTTAGTCTTTTATATCTTTTAAAACATCTTTTACTTTTCCTGCAACATAACTACTAGCACCGACATCTTCGACTCCTTCGATCATCATAGCAATAAGGATATCCTCATCATCTGTTGGATACCCAACGAACCAACCATTCTGAATATCTGCTGTTTCTTTTGTAAGTTTTAATTCGGCCGTGCCAGTTTTTCCGGATATGTGCAGATCATCATCATTTGCTGTTTTCGCTGTTCCTTCTGAAACAACTTCACGTAGGTATTTTTTCATTTGATCTGCTTGGTCTTTATTTATAAAATTTTCTTTCCATACTTCACGTTCATTTTTGTTAAGGAGCAAACTCGGTTTCAACATGTCTCCTTCATTGAGGAACATAGTGTAGGAAAGGGCAATATGAAGAGAGCTCATTTCTATTTCTCCCTGTCCATAACCTGAGTTAGCAAGTAGAATTTCATCTAGTTTCCCATCATTTGATATTTGTGAATTTTCAATAGGCATTTGGAAAGGTATATTTTCTTCAAAACCGATGTCTTGCATACCTTTAATAAACTTTTCATTTCCCATATCAACAGCTTTCATTGCAAAATAAATATTGTCTGACCGTGTCAGTGCATCTTCTAATGTGACGGGTTTATCTGAAGTGGATACACGAGTTACCTTAACATCGCCCCATTCTTCTTTCCCCCATGTTAGTCCATTAATTTCAACACTGTCTGTAAAATTAATTGTCTCATTCGCGAGGCCAACCGCAGCCGTGATAGGTTTGATGGAAGAACCTGGTGCGAATGTAGAACGGGATCGATTAAGGAATGGTTCATCTGGGTGTTCCATTAGCTGATCCCAACGATCGTCCGAAATACCATAAATAAATTCATTTGGGTTGTATCCAGGGCTACTGACGAGTGCTAGTACCTCCCCGCTTTTAGGGTCAATTGCAGCGGAAGTTCCCGATTTATCTTCATAGGCTTGATAAATTTTCTCTTGAATATTTACATCAATAGTCAATTGTATATTATCTCCATTTACGACTGGCTTTTCTGCAATAGTGTCCTTTTCTTTCGAGCCAGATTCTTTTTCGGTGATAATATTAATTTCTATCCCTTCTTCACCGTGCAATGTATCCTCATACATTTCTTCGAGTCCATTTTTTCCAATTAAGTCTTGTGCACTGTACTCTCCTTTAGGAAGATCTTTTAATTCATCCTCGGTTACTTGACCAATATACCCAGTTATGTGGGCAGCGGCTTCCTCTAAAGGATAGTTTCTGCCTGTTGTTTCTTGATAAGTAACACCAGCGATATTAGTTAAAGTCTCTAACTTATCATCCGCGGCAGTAGGAATAGTAGCAATGGGGACGAAATAATCTGGCTGAACCCATGAGGCATCCAGTTTTTCGTCAATTTTTTTAGTGGATATATCCAATAAATCAGAAATTTTTTGTTTGTCACTTTTATCATCAGAAAAATCTTCTGGTATAATGCCAATTTCATAAGCGACATCATTTAATGCAAGTGGCATTTTATTTCGATCTAAAATTTCGCCCCGACGTGGTTGGATTTTGGTTATATCAACTTTTCCTTTCTTTGTAAGTCCCGGAAGAATAAATCCTTCATCCCAATCAATACGCCACATACTTTCTTCATCAGTTTCTTTGAATATGAGCGGTATTTCTTTAGTAAAGTCTATTTCACCAGCAATCGTATCAAAGTTAATATCAGTATCGATCGTTATCTCTTTATTTTCTTTTGACTTTTTTCGCTGTTTATCTGTTAAATCTGCCTTACTAATTTTTAAATCACTCATTTGTAAGTCTTTAAATATTTTCTCATTTCTCTCTATGAACTCTTTCTTAGAATATTGCTCTTTGGAAGAATTCGATAAATATGTATACATAGCATCAAAATCTTGTTCTTCCCATAAACTCACAAATTCCTCTGCGACTTTTTCGGGATTTTTTTTGTCTTGCGCAGTACAACTGCCTAACATAATAAAGATTAAAATAATTCCACAAATAAATATGTGTTTCTTTATGATGATGACCCCCCTAGCTAAAAATAAAAAATCCAATGCAGGATAAATGTCACATATGTATGTGTGTTTACATAGTTATAAGTGTATTATAACTTGTATATGAACAAAAGGGAACAGTGTCAGTAAATAAATACCGGGTATATTGCATCAGTAATTACTACAATGGCTTAATCATTTGTAATTGAATCTTAATAATACGAAATATGATAGTACTTGTCGAAATCACACTTATTGTATAGAATGTAAATGTATGTTAATTAATATATATAAAGTTTGATGTCAAATGTATGAAAATATAATATAAATGGGTGGTTCCTATGAATCAGAATCAGCTAAAAGTACTGCTTCAATCGGTTGTTAATGAGATAGAAGCAGGACAATGCACATCTATAGAAGAAGTTATCAGGATGATGGCACAAAAATTTAATGAAAGAATGCCATCAATTAGTGAAGAATCAATCTAAATCGACATTCGTTTCAATATATTTTTTACCAATTTCTTTTATTGTTGCTTGGTCATTTGATAGATTAATAATTTCATTAGAAAATGTATCCTCTTCACCGGCTTTTGTATAAACAGATAAGTTTACATGCTCTAAATAGTCAATATTGTCGATGATATGAGGAGATGTTTCTAAATGGTGCTGTATTTTGCCTAGTAGTGGATAAGGAATGGAAATAAGAAATCCTTGCATTAAAGTTCTTTGAACAATGCCGGTGTGTTTAATTGTTTCCGAAGTCGCAGAACTATAAGCACGAATTAACCCACCAGCTCCCAGCTTTATACCACCAAAATACCTAGTTACCACAGCGACAGTGTTTTTTAACTCTAATTTTTGGAGTGCATCCAACATAGGCATGCCGGCTGTTCCGCTTGGTTCGCCATCGTCGTTAGCTTTTTGAATGTCATTAAAGTCTCCAATAAGATATGCAGAACAATTATGTGTAGCATTGTAATGTTTCTTTTTAATACGCTGAATAAATTGTTGTGCTTCTTGTACTGATTTTACCCTTTCTATATGACCAATGAATCGGGACTTTTGTATAGATATTTCGTGTATCCCGGCTTCTTTTATAGTATAATAGTGATTTAACATATGTATTTGTCCTCCAGTTTCAAATGTACCCCCTTATTATAACATAGGTTGGTGAATCTGAAATGATTAAGAAACAACAACTGGATAATCAATCACTAGATGCTATTATTAATGAAATGACAAATGTGGTTGAAAAAAGCAAGGATGAAATTTTTAACATTAGCGAAGATTCCATAGAAGAATTGGATTTTATGAAAGCTGAACTTGCTATTATTCAGGAGAAAGTTAAAGAGTACATAGATAAGGGGGACGATCTAAAGAAACAAGTACAGCAGTCCAAAAAAAAGTTATCTTTAGTAAGTAGTCGCTTTGATAAATATACAGAGGAAGAGATTAGGGAAGTTTATGAACAAACGAACAGTCTACAAACTGAACATGCATTAATAGAAAAAGAAGAAAAAGTGCTTCGTCAACGTCGTGATGAATTAGAAAGAAGAATTATACGGGTAAGTGATACGATTGACCAAGCCAATAAGCTTGGTCAAAAAGTGTCGGTCGTACTTCATTATTTGTATGATGATTTTAGTCAAGTGAATGAAATGGTTCAATCTGCGCAGGAAAAACAAGAATTTGGTCTTAAAATTATTGAAGCACAAGAAGTTGAAAGAAAAAGGTTATCCAGAGAAATTCATGATGGTCCAGCACAAAGTCTGGCAAATATTTTAATTCGTTCTGAAGTTGTTGATTTAGCGTTCAGTAAAGGTAATACAGTTCAAGCATTACAAGAAATGAAAAATGTTAGAAAGAACATTCGCTCATCATTAAAGGAAGTCAGAAGAATTATATACAATTTAAGACCAATGGCACTCGATGATTTAGGGTTATTTCCAACGATCAGGAAACATATAGAAGCCTTGTCTAAATTTTACGATTTGGATATTAGATTAAAAATACTTGGAGATGAACGTCGACTTGACTCGGCTTATGAAGTTGCTGTTTTTCGACTCATTCAAGAAGCTATTCAGAATGCGATAAAACATGCCGATGCAACTACTGTACAAGTAATCATTGAAGTAATACACGATAAAATTTCTGTCGTTGTCAAAGATGATGGCATTGGTTTTGACCAATTAAAGAAAAAATTTGACTCTTTTGGTTTAGTTGGAATGAAAGAGAGGGTGGAATTATTAAAAGGAAAATTGGTTATTAACTCCAAACCTGGAGAAGGGACAATCATTAAATTTACTATTCCATTTAACGAAGAATAAACGTTATCAGCTAATTTTAAAATCAATTTAATATGTATTTTACTAACGGAGGGAAACAGAAATGACAACGACAAATGATGTTATAAAGGTTGCTTTAATAGATGATCACAAACTTTTTCGTGAAGGTGTGAAAAAGATTCTTAGTTTTGAGCCGACATTTGAAGTAGTTGCCGAAGCAGACGATGGTAGTGAAGCAAATGAAATCATCGAAACGCATGATCCCGACATTGTGCTGATGGATATTAATATGCCAGAAGTCAACGGTATTGAGGCTACAAAGGAACTTTTGAAGAATAACCCATCCATCAAAGTTATTATCTTGTCCATACATGATGATGAGAGTTATGTGACACATTCTTTAGAAACAGGTGCACAAGGATATCTATTAAAGGAAATGGATACAGAATCTTTGATGGAAGCTATTAAAATTGTTTATGAAGGTGGCTGTTACTTACACCCGAAAGTAACGAGCAATCTTGTAGCGGAGTATCGTAAGTTAGTAGCAGACAATAAGGATGATAGTACAGACATTAATCAAATTGAGTATAGAAAACCACTTCACTTATTAACTAGACGGGAATGCCAGGTACTACAACTTTTATCGGAAGGTGAAAGTAATAGAAAAGTCTCTAAGTCTCTCGTTATTAGTGAAAAAACAGTTAAAAACCATGTAAGCAACATTTTACAAAAAATGAATGTTGATGATCGTACACAAGCAGTTGTAAAGGCTATCCGAAATGGCTGGGTACAGGTTTTTAAATAAAGGGGGATTACATGAGCATCGCAATTGTTACCGATACAACTGCATATATTCCAAACAACTTGCTGGAAAAATATCAGATTTATACGATACCGCTTAGCGTAGTATTCGGAGAAGAAGCATACAGAGAAGATAAAGATATAACGACAGAGGAATTTTATGAAAAAGTGCGAACATCAAAAGAACTTCCTTCTACGACACAACCACCAATTGGTATGTTTGTAGAGCTGTTTGAAAAGCTTTCAGAAAACTATGATGCTGTTATATCCATTCACTTATCGAAACAAATAAGTGGAACGTTTGATTCAGCTATAGCTGCTGGGAAAATGGTTGAGGGAATCGAAGTGTATCCGTTCGATTCGACATTTAGCTGTATGGCGCAAGGTTTTTATGCAATGGTTGCATCTGAAATGGCTCAAGAGGGCAAATCAAGTGACGCCATTCTCTCTCATTTGCATGATATGCGTGAAAAATCAGATGCGTATTTTATTGTAGATGATTTAAGCCACTTGCAACGTGGTGGAAGACTAACAAGTGCTCAAGCCATTGTTGGAAGCTTGCTTGATATTAAACCAGTGCTCCACATGCCAGGAGGTCAGATTAAGCCTTTTGAAAAAATAAGAACGAGAAAAAAGGCGATAAAACGTATCATGTCAATGATTGATGCTGAGGCAGCTGAAAATACAATTGAACGTGTGGCTTTTATCCATGCAAATAATGAAGAATCAGCACTACAACTACAAAAGGAATTTCAACAAAGACACCCTAACATAGAATCAGTGATTAGTTACTTTGGACCCGTTATTGGAACGCATTTAGGGGAGGGAGCTCTCGGTGCAACCTGGTATACTAAGTAAAAAACTATTACTGTTATTTCGAAAAGGTTATTTACAGATAAAGAAAAGTTTAGGGGGGAATAATCATTTATTGAACCCCCCACAATCCTCTTCAATAACTATTTCCACTACATTATCACCACATTTAGATAACATCGCAAGACGTTTAGAAGGAAAACTTTTACTACGCGACGAAATTCCGCTCTCAGACTCCCATTTTCAACAATTAATAACTAACCATTATATAACCTCTGTTCCCGCTGTTCAAAAACATTTTCTTAGATTTAGTTGTACCCGTTGTCAAAATAAAGATCGGCACCTATTTGCCTTGATGCCTTGTGGCCGTTGTAATCAAACCCATGTTTACTGCCGTCATTGCATTGAAATGGGTAGATGCATGAGTTGTGAACAGCTTTATTATTGGACTGGCCCTAAGTATGAATGGGAGAAACACGATTCTCCATGTACGTGGTTAGGAAAATTAAATAATGCTCAAGAATTAGGTGCAGAAAGAATTAAAGATGCTATTCTAACAAGAAAAAAACTAATAACTTGGGCGGTTACTGGAGCTGGGAAAACAGAGATGCTTTTTCCAGGCATTAGTCTTGCGTTGCAGGAAGGAATGAGAGTTTGCATAGCATCTCCTAGAGCGGATGTTATACGTGAACTATTACCACGTTTTCAAACGGCTTTTCGCGATGTATCCATACAAGCATTGTACAGTGGTAGCCGTGACAATGATGGTACTGCCCAGTTAATTTTATCTACAACTCACCAGCTGTATCGCTATCGACATGCTTTTGATGTACTTGTTATTGATGAAGTAGATGCATTTCCTTATCATAAGGAAAAATCATTGCAACTTGCTGCAGATCGTGCCCAAAAAGATCGGTCGGCACTCATTTCTTTAACAGCTACCCCTAGATCTCATCAACTGAAACAAATCAACTCTAAACAGGCAGAACTTGTATTTGTTCCGATCCGGTTTCATGGTCACCCGTTAATCATGCCAAAGTGGGTGATGGTTCCAAAGCTTCAAAAAGCATTACTACAGTCAATATTACCAAAACAGATGGATAGTTGGTTGAAGTGTAGGCAAGATAAAACAAGACAATTGCTTATATTTGTGCCTACCATTCATTTGGCTAAACAACTTGAGCATGCCGTTTGTCAATTACTAATAAAACATCAAACTATTAAAACTCCCAATCAAATTACAAATGTACATGCAGAAGATACTGATCGGGAAGAGAAAATAGCTTCTTTTCGACAAAAAAAGTTCAAGGCGCTTATTACAACTACAATACTTGAACGAGGGGTAACATTCCCTTCTGTAGATGTATTAGTTTTGGATGCAGGTCATCAAGTATTTGATGATGCAGCCTTAATACAAATTACTGGAAGAGCAGGGAGAAGCCCTAAAGATCCGAATGGGGAAGTTGTTTTCTTTCATGATGGTTTAACTGATTCTATCGTTAAAGCAAATCAATCAATTGAAGCGATGAATAAAAGACGTCATAAGCTATTGAAGCAAGGAGGGAAACTATGACCAAATGTTTGTGGTGTTCAGGGGAAGTGAATTTTGATATTAGTTGGACTACAATTCTAAATCCTCCTAGTGATGCTTTGTTATGTAAGTTATGTAAAAATCAATTAGTTTACATTGAAGGAAATGTTTGTTTAACTTGCAATCGCCCATCGACATTGGATGTTTGTTATGATTGTGAACAATGGCAGCGTTTTTACGATGGTAATGATCCCTTGTTGCGAAACATTTCTGTCTATCAATATAATGTATTTTTGCAAGAAGTAATTGCCAAGTGGAAATATCGTGGAGATTATATATTAGGAAATCTATTTCGTAAAGCAATTCAAGAACGGTATTTACAGCAAATGAAATCGATACTACCAAAGGATGCAGTAATTTTACCGATACCTCTCAGTACGGTAAGAATGCAGGAAAGAGCTTTTAATCAAGCCGAACAATTAGCGTATTTTATTCCGGGAAAGAAAATTTTATCCATGGAACGTAAACATGGTGAAAAACAATCCAAAAAATCTCGTTTATCACGTATGTATGCAAAAAATCCATTTAATTTAGAAAAAAAGGTTCACAATGCTGTTGTTTTAGTCGATGATATATATACGACAGGCAGTACTTTACGCCAAGCAGCAAAATTATTGCAAGATGCTGGATCCCCGGCAGTTTATGCTTTGACACTGGCTCGGGGATGAGAACTTTTTATAAACATCCCAAAAAATGTTATCATATACTAAAAGGATGTTATCAACTTTCAATTAATCAGGTGATAAAATGGCTGAATTAAAAAATTGTGAACGATGTGGAGAAATCTTTGCTTCCATTGGAGATAAGGATGTATGTCCTAAATGTGGTCGTCAAGAAGAGGAAGACTTTCAAAAAGTATATCGTTTTTTAACAAATCGAAAAAACCGCGAAGCAACAATTCTTGAGATTGTGGAAGCAACTGGTGTGGAAGAGGACTTGATTATTAAATTTATGAAACAAAACAGACTGCGCGCATCGCAGTTTCCCAACCTTGCTTACGCTTGTGAAAGTTGTGGAAATCCGATAACGAGCGGAAAAATATGTGAAAGTTGTTCTGCAAAAATTAAATCACAATGGAGCCAACATGAAAATGCAGAACAAGTAAAACAAGCACAAAGTGAAAAAATGACCCCGAGTTATTATACAACAAATAAGAAATAACAATGAGTGTATTAAAGTATTAAAATAAATAACCGATATAATAACTAGGGGAATAACTTGAATGAAAGGTGGATGACAATGAAAATTCAAGGATCGCATCCTTCTATCAATCAATATAATAAGCATATGCAGCAACAGCCGACAAAGAAAAAGAGCACATTTAATAAAGATCAATTAAATATTTCTGATGCTGCAAGGCAATTGCAAAAGAATAAAACTGCTGACTCTAAACGTTCAGCATATGTTCATGATATAAAGCAAGATGTACAATCAGGAGAGTATAAGATTGAACCAGAGAAAATAGCTAAAAAGATTGTTGATTTTTGGTCTTAAAAGGAGATCGTTGCTATGCAAGCAGTACTTAACATTATGGAAGCACTAATAACTGAACATGAACGCATGTTAAATATCTCAAATGAAAAAACAGAATTAATGAAGGCAGGGAAGATTGATGCCTTTCAAAAATTACTTATGCAGGAAAGAAAGCAAACACAAGCAATCAGCCAACTTGAAAATAAGCGAGTTCAAGCAGTAGATGCATTATTTCAGGAGATGGGAATTGAAAATACAGACAAAACGGTAACAGTTTTGCTGGAACAAATGGAAGAAGGACAGCAAAAAAGAGAGATGGAAGCATCAGTTTCCCGTTTGATTGATTATATTGTACAAATTCGTGAAGTAGAGCAGTTAAATAAAGAATTGATCCAACAATCGATGACATTTGTACAATTGTCATTAGAAATGTTGCAACCGAACTTAGGGAAAATGAATTACGGAAAACAGCAATCTTCCCATATGACACCTAACACTTCTGTATTTGATTCCAAAGCATAAAGGAGACTACTATGAGTACTTTTCAAGGTTTAGAAATGTCAAAACGTGCCCTGTATGCACAGCAAGGGGCTTTATATACAACTGGGCATAATATTTCGAACGTTAATACAGACGGATATTCAAGACAACGTGTAGATTTTAATACTACTCCTTCTTTTCCGAAGGCAGCCAAGATGATGCCTGGAGGAGCTGGGCAAAAAGGAACGGGTGTTGAAATTGGTGTAATAGAAAGAATACGGAATAAATTTCTTGATACGCAATATCGTACGGAAAATAGTAATATGGGATATTGGTCTACTCGGCAAAATGCATTATCTAGAATGGAGAGCTTAATGAATGAGCAATCCAAAGATGGTTTACAGGCAACAATGGATAATTTTTGGGAATCGCTTCAGGATCTTTCGAATGAACCTGAAGATAGTGGTGCTCGATCAGTCGTTGCAGAACGTGGACTTGCAGTAGCCGAAACGTTCAACCATCTTTCAAGGGAACTTGGTAAAATTAAAGGTGATTTGAAAGATGAAATAAATGATACGGCCGATAAGATTAATGGCTTGTTGGATGGTATTAATAATATTAATAAGCAGATAAAAAAAATAGAACCACATGGGCAATTAGCCAATGATTTATATGATGAGAGAGACCGATTACTCGATGAATTATCTGGATATGTAAATATTGAAGTAACCTATGAAGATTCAGCAGAAAGTGCATTAGATATTGCCGATGGGATTGCTGTTATTAATATGGTAGACAGAAACGGTAATAACATAGCAAATTTATTAAATGAAGACGATATGAATTTAGATAAAATAGAAGGAAGGATCAAAGTTGAACCTTCCAATGAAGAAGGTAAACTAAGCGATTCGTATGTAAGTCACATTTCGATAGATGGTCATGATGAAAATATACAATTTGATGATTTTAATAAAACAGGTTCCCTTAGTGCGTTAATCGAAACCTATGGCTATGGTAATAATGCCGACAGTGTTGAAGGGGATTACCCTGAGATATTGGAAGATTTAAACAACATGGCAGCTGCGTTTGCAAAGGAATTTAATGAAGTACATGCCTCAGGTGAGGACTTAAATGGAGAAGCTGGGGGAGACTTTTTTGTTAGTACAGATGGAAATATAACCGCAAGCAATATAACTGTAAATCGAGATTTACTCGATAACCCATCACTCATCGCTGCTACGGATCCAAATAATGGTGGAAAAAACGGAGATAATGCTTCGAACCTTGCAAAAGTTTTTGATAAAGATATTGAGATTAAGGAAGGCGAAGATGAAGTTTCTATTCGTAAATTTTATAAATCTGTTATTGGTAAAATAGGTGTAAATGGAGCAGAAGCGAAGCGTAACGTTGATAATACAGCTATTTTGCAAAATAAGGTAGATGAGTCTCGAAAGTCGATCAGTGCTGTTTCACTTGATGAGGAAATATCCAATCTAGTTAAATTTCAACATGCATATAATGCAGCAGCAAGAAATATGACAACCGTGGATGAAATGCTTGATAGAATTATCAATCAAATGGGTCTTGTAGGAAGGTAGGTTGAGATTAATGCGTGTAACACAATCAATGATGCAAAATAATATGATGAACAACTTGTTTAAAAGTCAGGCAGCTATGAATAAGTACTTAAATCAAGTACAAACAGGAGAAAAAATTGAGCGTCCTTCAGATGATCCTGTGATTGCGATGAAAGGAATGTCGTATCGAACAGCTTTGAGAGAAATTGAACAATATCAACGTAATGCTGATGGTATTCGTTCCTGGATGGATAACGCCGATGATGCACTTGATAAAGGAACACAAGTGATGCAACGATTAGAGGAGTTAGCAGTTCAAGCTTCTACTGGGACGAATAGTGAAGATGAACATACAGCAATAAAAGCAGAAGTGGAAGAATTAGAAAAGCAACTCATAGAAGTAGCAAATACAAGAGTGAATGGAAAATATATTTTTAATGGGACAGATACGAATGAGAAGCCTGTAAATAAAGATGGTTCATTGAATATTGGTACTGGACGGAATCAAGATGTCAATATAGAAATTTCCGAGGACATTCAATTCACTGTGAATGTGAAACCGGATGATGTTTTTCCAGAAGAAATCTTTCAAAACATTGAAGCATTCAAATCAGCATTAGATGGTGATGGAGATATTGACGAAAGCTTAGATAAAATTCAAAGTTCCTCAAAAGGTTTAGTGGAGGGACGTGCTAAACTTGGTGCACGGATGAATCGGCTTGAATTGATAGCAGATCGTCTGGAACAACAAGGTATTACAGCAGAAGATACGATGAAAAAGAACGTAGGGGTTGACTTTGAAGAGGCGATTACTAACCTTCTTTCACAAGAAGTTGCACATCGAGCAGCACTTTCAGCTGGTGCAAAAATCATTCAACCTTCATTAATTGATTTCTTACGATAATGAACGATTGATACATACCCTGTCCTAAGACGGGGTATACCCATTTAAAGGAACATAATATGGAGGCGAATGGCATGCGTATACCACAATTGAAAATGGAATCGACTAACGCTATGATTGCTATTCGACAAACTGCTTCACAATTAAACATTCGTCAGGAACAAGCGGAAGTTGAGATACGTCAACCTAAGGCTGATTTACAAATGAAAAGTAAAAAAGCTAAATTAAGTATTGATCAGAGTAAAGCATTTGCAGAAGCTAATTTAAAGAGTGCACTCAAATGGAATAAGGATATAGCTGCAAGTGGAAGGCAGCACGCAAGTAGTGGAACAGCTCGACGTGCTCGTCAAGGAAATCAATTAATTGATATACATAAAGGAGCTAATGCTCTTGTAGCATTAGCTAAAGAAAACGGCCATCCTCCTGATAAAATGATGGGAATTAAATATATCCCCTCGCCTTTTTCGGTAAAAGTACATTATGAACCAGGTAATATCGATATAAGAGCTCAAAGAAACAATCCTCAAATAGATGCACAAACAAAAAAACCAGATATTGATGCTAATAGGGGCGACGTTTCGATAAGTATGGCTCAGGAGGCTTATCTTCGTATGTATGTAGAAGAGTAATGACAAGAGTTCATTAATGAGAGGATGCATCAAAAATATGCTAGTGGACACGAAATATTTAGGTAAGCAAGACATTGAAGAAGATAAAATTATTTACTTTGAAACTGGCATTCCAGGCTTTCAAGAAGAAAAGAAATTTGTAGTACTAGATATTCCCGGAAATGACGTTATGCAAATAATGCAGTCACTTCAAAATACAAACTTAGCGTTTTTTATTACTAATCCGTATCACTTTTATCATGATTATAGTTTCAAACTAGATGATAGTGTTGTTGATTCACTCGCTATAAAGGACGAAAAGGAAGTTGTAATCTTTGTTATCATGACCATTCAGGACCCATTCGAAAATAGTACACTTAATTTACGAGCTCCAGTGATTATCAATTCGGTTAAAAAAATAGGCAAACAGTTTATTTTAAATGATGATGACTATCCATTAAAAGCAGCCATTCAACATTCTGCAAAAGAAAGCAGGGGATAACAATGTTAATACTAAAAAGAAATGTAAAAGAGACGATATGTATTGGTAATGACATTGAGGTATCCGTCCTTGCAGTAGAAGGAGATCAGGTAAAAATTGGTGTGGCTGCGCCGAAAAATGTAGATATCCATCGTAAAGAAATCTTTGATGCTATTCAGGCAGAAAACAACTTAGCTGCTGAACAAAAAGTAGATCTAACAAAAATTTTCCCAAAATAAAGTAGTAATATACTTAACTATTCAGTTGAATAACCCGATATATTAAGTAATGATTACTTGCGAACTTCGCCATTTACGGACAACGCAAGTGTTCCCTCTTGTCAGGGGGGAGAAGAAAACTGAATAGAGGAGTTGTAGGGGGAAATGAATGTAAATAATAATATCACTCATCCAGAACCTGCCCTGCATAAAAATAGGATACATCAAGATATTCATAGGGTGCAAACAAATGCAGAGCGTAGGAATGAGGCAACACATTCAAAACAAACAGCAGTATCGCATGATACAGTTAAGCAAAAACAAGATGTAAAAACTGCTGTAGATAAATTAAATGAATTTAACGATCCTGTTTATACCAATGTTAAATTTGTAATGCATGATGAATTAGAGAAGTATTATGTGAAAGTTGTTGACCCCAAAACAGATGAAGTAATCAGGGAGATTCCGCCTGAAAAAATGCTTGATATTTATGCACAGATAGCAGATTATATGGGATTACTCGTCGATGAAAAAGTGTAAGGAGGACTCCATATTATGAATATTAACACAGGAAATGCGATGCGTGTCGGTGGTTTAGCTTCCGGAATTGATACAGAAGAGATAGTTAGTCAATTAATGGAAGCTGAACGTGCCCCGCTTATTAAATTGGAACAAGACCAACAAAGAATCTCCTGGAAAACGGATGCATTTCGAGATATTAATACACAGCTCAAAGAATTAGATGACATAGTAAATGAAATGAAATATTCTAAATCGTATAAATCAAAATCAACTTCAACAAGTGATGATGGGGCTGTAACCGCAAGTGCTAATTCAAGTGCTTCAGAAGGTACCTATAATGTAAAAGTTGATCAATTAGCTACTGGAGAAATGCATGCAGGAGATACTGGTTCAATAGATAGTGAAAGTTTTACGGCAAATGAAGGTACATATGAGTTTTCTATGTATGATGAAAATGGTGAGAAGCAAACGTATCAGTTCGAGGTAGAAGAAGATGATACGCTTAATGATGTGTTGAAAAAAATTAATAATGCTGGAGAAGGTAATGTTCGTGCTTCATATGATGCTTCTTCAAAAAGAGTAATTATGGAAACAACTCGTACAGGAGTATATAATCCTGGAACTGATTCTAATAATTACGGTGGAGAAATCATATTTGAAGATGACTTCTTTGAAAATACATTGAAATTAACGAATCAAAAAGATGCCCAAAATGCAAAATTTGAATATAACGGATTAGAGACAGAGTCTAAAGAAAATAACTACACAATAAACAATATTCATTTTACATTTAATAACGTAACGGATGGTAACACTAGAATAACAGTTACAAATAATGTTGATGATGCGTATGACAATATTAAAAACTTTGTTGATAAATACAATGAAATAATAGATGAAATGAATACTTCCCAACGTGAGGAGATACATCGGGATTATCCACCATTAACAAAAGAACAGAAAGAAGAAATGACCGATCGTGAAATAGAAAAGTGGGAAGAGAAAGCAAAAAGTGGTATTCTTCGTGGTGAATCTTCTATACGTAATGGCATGTTAAAAATGCGGCAAAGTACACAGGCAAAAGTTGATACAGATGGTGCATATAATCTACTTAGTCAAATTGGGATTACTACTACGGGCGATTATCAAGACGGTGGTAAATTACAAATTGATGAGGACAAGTTAAAAGAGGCATTGTCCAATAATGCTGATGATGTGTATAAATTATTTGTAAATAATTCAGAAGGTGAAGGTCGGGGGTTAATAAATCGGTTTGATGACGCACTTGATCAGACCAAAAGTCAAATTGAAAGTAAAGCAGGAAAAAGTTATCAAACACCCGATAATTATTCACTTGGGCGTGAGATGAAGCGGCTGGATACTCGAGTTGAAACTTTTGAAAAAAGAATGGAAAAAATAGAAGACCGTTATTGGAAACAGTTTACAGCAATGGAAAAGGCAATTTCTAGAATGAATCAGCAAGCTGACTACATGTTCTCTCAATTTGGTGACGGAATGTAGGCTTATTTGGAGGGGTGAATAAGGTATGATTACAAAATCATTTGAAACTTATCAGAATAATTCAGTGAACACAGCATCTGGGCCACAATTAACAATGATGCTTTATAACGGTTGTATAAAGTTTATTAAATATGGGATCAAAGCTACTGAGGATCATAATTATGAAATGAAAAATACAAATATTCAAAAGGCCCAAAATATTATTCAAGAATTAATGCTCACATTGGATCAATCAGTAGAAATTTCTAAAGAGATGCTACCTTTATATGAATATATTCATTATCAATTACAAAACGGCAATATTAAAAACGATGTAGCCTCTTTACAAGAAGCGCTTGAATATGTGACGGACTTTAGGGATACATGGAAGGAAGCAATGAAACAGACTTCAACTTCTTACCGTCAAGGCAGTCGTGTATGATGGGCGAGTTGAAAGCTGTATATGAGATAACAAAACAGCTTGAAGAAGTGTTGAACCAAATTTCTAATGTGGACCGGACTGAACTAATTCAACAAGTGAATGAATTAATTGAACAACGTGAAGAAATGATACAACGATTAAGTAAACCTTATTCATCGGAAGAAATAAAAATAGGCAGACAAATTATTCATATGAACAATCTAATTAAAGAAAAAATGGATTTACTTTATCAAAACGTAAAAGAAGATATGAAACAAGTGCAAAAAAGAAAGACACAGAGTTATTCTTATTTAAAGCCTTACGGTGATTTGAAAACACCTGATGGCATGTATATGGACGATAAATTATAAACACAATATTTCAGTTACGATAGAAAATCAGGGAATGATGATCATAATTATTCACCTGATTTTTTGTCATTTTATTGCTTATTGTCAGTTGAAATTGTGCGATGCACATGTTGACTGCAACTAAAAATGGCTTGCTTTCAGCAGGTAACGTGTTAATTAATTTCTTAACAATGTTGTTTCAGTTGAGAGGAGGTCAAATTAATCGACAAAATGACAAAATATTCATAGTTAGCTATTATTCTATAAACCTACAATCATTTCATAATAGCATTTCAATTGCGTGATTATTCACACATCTTAATAAAACTAAAATAAAAATGATAGCTTTGTTGGGAATGTAAGTGAAATAATAGTATAATGAATATATAACGGAAAAAGGAGGACACTTGAATGAAGTATAATATTCGTGGTGAAAATATTGAGGTGACTGATTCAATACGTGAATATGTGGAGAAGAAAATTGGCAAGTTAAACAGATATTTTGATACAACGCCAACATCCGATGTTCATGTAAATCTAAGTGTCTATAATGAAGAGCAACAAATTGAAGTGACCATCCCAATGACCGATTTGCTGCTTCGTGCAGAAGAACAGCATACAGACCTTTATGCTGCGATTGACCTCGTCGTAGATAAATTGGAAAGGCAAATCCGTAAATATAAAACAAAGGTAAACCGCAAGTTCCGTCAAAAAGGAGCACCAAAACACATATTTGCTGAAATGGAAGAAGAAGCAATTGCTGCGGAAAAAGAAGAGAATGATGCTGACGGAGAAATTGAAATTGTTCGTACAAAAAGATTTAATTTAAAACCTATGGATTCCGAAGAAGCTATCTTACAAATGGATATGTTGGGACATGCATTCTTCGTTTTCACTAATGCAGAGACTGACGATACAAATGTTGTTTACAAACGTAAAGATGGTAGGTACGGATTAATTGAACCAATGAATTAAATGAAAAAAACATCCCTTTCAGAGGGATGTTTTTTTACGGCTAATTATAGTAAATTAATCCTGTTAATGATATTTAGCCCCGTTCGCAGGTCATTGCGTTATTTGTCGAATTATCATACATATTCGGATTTTTAATTATGTATATAGTGTTTAATAAAATAAATATGCATATATAGAAATCTGCGATAACTATTCATGTCGAATCATGTCGAATACCATATCAAATCATAAATATGCATATTGGCGCAGGACGTATGACTCATGATATAAATAAGACAATGAGAATTGGGAGGAGAGATTATGAAACAACCTACATCTTTTACAGACTTAGTAAACCAATTTGAAAGACAGGAACAGCACGTACTGCAACTTGTAAAGATAATTGCGTCCACAAATAAGCGTGTGATTGATTTAACTCAATCAGTAGATGAGTTGAAAAAAATCAAGTCTTTTGATTAAATCATCCCTCGCAAAAATCCTCGCACGCTCCCACGAAAAAAAGAGTAGCTCCCAACTACTCTTTTTTATTTGTAGCATTAGTTTTAAAAAAATGTCTATTAGTGGTATGATAAATTACGGAAAACCTTTTAAAAGGAACAGATTATTGAGGTGCATGGACATGGCAAATATATTAAAGAAAATTTTTGGTGATGGTAACCAGCGCCAATTAAACCGGGTTCAAAAGATAGTCAATCATATTGAAGCAATGGAACCGGACATGGAAAAGCTGTCCGACTCCGAATTACAACAAAAGACAGAAGAATTTAAAGATCGTTATCAAAATGGAGAAACGTTGGATGACATACTACCTGAAGCGTATGCAGTAGTTAGAGAGGCTGCCAAAAGGGTACTCCACATGCGTCCATTTAATGTTCAGCTTGTCGGTGGGGTTGTTTTGCATGAAGGTAATATAGCCGAAATGAAAACTGGTGAAGGTAAAACACTTGCTTCTGCTTTACCTGCTTATCTCAATGCGCTAACAGGAGATGGCGTGCATATTATCACGGTTAACGAGTATTTGGCAGAACGTGATGCCAGTGAAATGGGACAATTACATGAGTTTCTCGGTCTGACTGTGGGGTTAAATGTGAATAGTAAGTCCAAAGAAGAGAAAAGAGAAGCTTACGAATGTGATATCACATATGGGACCAATAACGAATTTGGTTTTGATTACCTACGAGATAATATGGTATTGTACAAAGAACAAATGGTTCAACGTCCACTTCCTTTTGCGATTATTGATGAGGTAGATTCAGTGCTTATTGACGAAGCAAGAACACCATTGATCATATCCGGAAGTGCGAAAAAATCAGCTCAGATGTATCAACAGGCCAATGCTTTTGTTGCAACTCTTCGTCAAGAAGATGACTTTACTTATGACGAAAAAACAAAAGGGGTACAATTGATAGAACAAGGTATTGATAAAGCGGAGCGCTTTTTTGGTGTTGATAATTTATTTGATTTAAATAATGTGTCATTAATACACCATATTAATCAAGCCTTAAAGGCGCATGTTTCAATGCATAGGGATACTGATTATGTCGTGGAAGAGGCTGAGGTAGTTATTGTCGATCAGTTTACAGGTCGTTTAATGAAAGGGCGCCGATATAGTGATGGACTGCATCAGGCAATTGAGGCAAAAGAAGGACTACAAGTGCAGAATGAGAGTATGACACTTGCATCAATTACCTTTCAAAACTATTTTCGGATGTATCAAAAGATTGCTGGTATGACGGGAACAGCTAAAACGGAAGAAGAAGAGTTCCGTAATATTTATAATATGGATGTTGTTGCAATACCAACGAATGAGCCAATTATTCGGGATGATAAAGTAGATGCGATTTACAGATCAATGCAAGGGAAATTTAATGCGGTTGTAGAGGATATTAAAGAAAGAAATGAAAACGGACAACCTGTATTAGTTGGAACAGTAGCAGTCGAAACATCAGAACTAATTTCAGAGCTTTTAAAAAAGGCGAAAGTGAAACATAATGTATTGAATGCGAAGAATCACTATCGTGAAGCAGAAATTATTGAAAATGCTGGTCAACAAGGTGCAGTAACAATAGCGACAAATATGGCTGGACGTGGAACTGATATCAAGCTTGGAGAAGGTGTCATTGATCTTGGCGGTCTTGCTGTCATTGGTACGGAACGTCATGAGTCGCGACGTATTGATAATCAATTGCGTGGACGTTCTGGACGTCAAGGAGATCCGGGAATGTCACAATTTTATTTGTCGATGGAAGATGACTTAATGCGTCGATTTGGTTCTGATAATTTAAGTTCTATGATGGACAGGCTAGGCATGGATGATTCGCAACCAATTAATAGTAAAATGGTATCCAGAACAGTCGAATCAGCGCAAAAGCGTGTGGAAGGAAATAACTTTGATGCACGTAAAACAATTTTATCTTTTGACGATGTTCTTAGAGAACAACGGGAAATCATATACAAGCAGCGTTTTGAAGTGATTGATGATGAAGAAAATGTTCGTGATATTTCAGAACAAATGATTAAAAATACTGTCCAAATGGTAGTAGAAACGCATACGCAAGATGATGACGAGGAAAATTGGGATTACCAGGCAATTGTTGATTACGTACAAGGTAATCTGCTTGAACAAGAAGATGTTTCTGTCGAGGATCTTCGAGGAAAAGAACCGGAAGAAATGCAGGACATCATTATGGACAAAGTTCACATGCGCTATGATGAAAAAGAAGAAGAATTATCACCGGAACAAATGCGTGAATTTGAAAAAGTTATTATTCTTCGCACAGTTGACTCTAAATGGATGGATCATATAGATCAGATGGATCAACTACGTCAAGGTATTCATTTAAGGGCATATGCTCAAAATGACCCGTTGCGAGAATATCAAATGGAAGGCTTCAATATGTTTGAAGAAATGATTCAAAATATTGAAGAGGAAATTGCTAGATACGTGATGAAAGCACAAATTCGCAATAACTTGGAGCGTGAATCGGTAGCGAAAAATACGCAAGCCGTCTCTGGTGGTGGAGAAGAGAAGAAAAAAGTAAAGAAACCTTTTGTGAAAAAAGAAACTGTTGGAAGAAACGAACCATGTCCATGTGGTAGTGGTAAAAAATATAAACATTGTCATGGTAATTAAAGTGTAGGAAAGAGGAATTTAAATGGATATGCAAGAAATGAAACAAACAATGCAACAATTGAATCAACGAATTCAAAATTTTAGGGGGTCTCTTTGACCTTGAACAAAAACAAGCTAATATTGAACAGCTTGAACTTAAAATGACTTCACCAGATTTTTGGGATGATCAAAATGGTGCACAAGAAGTAATTGATGAATTAAACAGCTTGAAAAAACAAGTGGAAGACTTCACCTCTTTGATTTCCCGTATGGACGATATTGAGACCATGTTTGAATTAGTAAATGAAACTGATGATGAAGAAATGAAGCAGGAAATGGAAGAGGCATTGAATCATGAAGATGATGCAGTGAAAAATTTTGAATTAGAAATGCTTTTAAGTGAACCATATGATAAAAATAATGCAATTTTGGAATTACACCCAGGAGCAGGTGGCACAGAATCGCAGGACTGGGCGAGTATTTTACTGCGGATGTATCAACGTTGGGCAGAGCATAAACATTATAAGGTAGAAACATTGAATTACCTAGCAGGTGATGAAGCAGGTGTAAAAAGTGTTACTTTGCTTATTAAAGGCCACAATGCTTATGGTTATTTAAAAGCGGAAAAAGGTGTACATCGTCTCGTCCGTATCTCGCCATTTGATTCTTCTGGTCGTCGACACACATCTTTTGTATCTTGTGAAGTTTCTCCAGAATTATCAGATGATGTAGAAATAGAAGTAAAACAAGAGGACTTGAAAATTGATACGTATCGGGCAAGTGGAGCAGGTGGACAGCATGTAAATACTACAGATTCTGCTATTCGTATCACACACATTCCAACGAATACAATCGTAACTTGTCAGTCAGAACGTTCTCAAATTAAAAACCGAGAACATGCCATGAAGATGTTAAAATCGAAATTATACCAGCAAGAGATAGAAAAAAAGGAACAGGAACTTGCAGAAATACGTGGCGAGCAATCTGAAATAGGATGGGGCAGTCAAATTCGTTCGTATATTTTCCATCCTTATTCTATGGTGAAAGACCATCGCACGAAGATAGATGAAGGGAATGCTCAAGGCGTCATTGATGGAAAAATTGATCCGTTTATCGATGCATATTTACGTTCTCAGATTAGTTAACTTTAATAGGAGTAAGTGGTTAATTTAGACAAATTAATGAACAAAGCTTTAAAAATGTTTGAATGTGTCGGAATTGGGTTATAATGAGACATGAGTAATTAAAATATCAAAAGTAAGGGGGATTTATATCTTATGAAAAAATGGTTAATGGCTGTCATATTTGCTACTATGTTAGTGTTAGCTGCTTGTGGCGGCGGAGCTAATGATGGCAATAACGACAATGGTGCAGCAGACAACAATGCAGCCGATAATAACAACGCGGAAGAAACTGCTGACAGTGGAGATGGCGAAGAAGTATATAAAGAAAACTGTGCAAGCTGTCACGGTGACGATCTTTCCGGTAATGTTGGACCGGCATTGGATAATGTAGGTTCAGATCATTCAGTAGATGATATTAAAAAAGTCATTGAAGATGGTCAAGGATCTATGCCAGCAGGAATTGTCTCAGGAGACGATGAAGACGCTGTTGCTGAATGGTTAGCTGAACACGACTAATACTTATTGAAAACTTGTTTAACAATCATGTTAGACAAGTTTTTTTGTGTTTAAAAAATAAATCAAATGATCAAGTGGGAAATGATTTTTGCACGATTTAAAATATAATGTTTGTTTTATCTGTTATGAACTATGCATTAATTTAATGAAACATTTCGTCTAATAAAAACAACCCCCTCAGGAGAAATAATACAAGTCTTTAGACCCTCACTAAAAATTAAAATGATTACTCAATTGATGCTTTTTAGCCATATTCACCAAAAAATATTCGCTGGATTTTTACAATAAAAGTGCCTAACTAAAAGGTAATTTATAGCAAAGAATCTTGTTCTAGATTACTATGTTAGAGTAAATTACATTTTTTGAGAAGCTAGTTTTCAAAAAATGTATTGTTTGAAACACAATTGTAATAATTTTATAAGGTCATATTCTGTAGAAATATGTTATGCTATACTTATGCAATAAAAACGGGTTTACAAATTCGGACAAA
>DATGUH010000057.1:0-6098 GCA_035301445.1 Pseudogracilibacillus sp.
TAATTGCTGTTTTTCAACAGTAGTACATCATCTGTTTAATTTGATGCCTTAAAGTGTATGGAGGCTTCCTCCTATATGTTTGCATCTTTTATACAACTTTAATATTATACCACAAACATCGACATAATAGCCAACTTTATCGAAATATAGGATGTGACACGGTTTTACTCAATCGTATCCACCGGTTCGATAAAACACGAAATCAACGAATGAAGTACTGCTAGCACTGCCCATCGGTTCTATACATAACGAAATCTGCAAACGAAGAACTGATAGTCGTGTCCATCAGTTCTATAAATCACGAAATAAGCGAATGAAGAACTGCTAATCGTGAATTACTATTTATCCCCGACTGATGTTTTACACATATCAAAATATATCAACATATGTCTGTTTCATACGCAATAGCATATTCTTATGAAAAATAACAGGATATGATAAAATAAAAGTTATGATATTAGGAATCTGTTTTTAAAAGGGGTATATACTTTGCGCTTTCCACCAATCAATCCATATTTCGCCATTGTTATAGGCGTTATTGCCGTTTCTGCATCAGCTATTCTTGTGAAATTAGCAGCCCCGGCTCCAGCGGGTATCATCGCTTTTTACCGAATGTTTTTGGCAGTAATCATGATGGTACCCACTATTTATTTAAAATATAGGGATGAAATAAAAACCATATCTAAGAAAAACTGGGTACTTGCAGCAATTTCCGGATTATTTCTAGCTTTACATTTCATACTATGGTTCGAGTCGTTAAACCTGACATCTGTTGCAAGTTCTGTCGTTCTTGTTACTTTACAACCAATTTTCGCTTTTATTGGGACGTATTTTTTCTTTGGAGAACGTTTTTCAGTAGCTGCTACTATCAGCTTAATTATTACGATGTTCGGTAGTGTTATTATTAGTTGGGGAGATTTTCAAATCAGCGGCATGGCCCTAGTCGGTGATATTCTTGCTTTACTAGGCGCAGTGACGGTAACAGGATATTTCCTAATTGGCCAACAATTAAGACGAACAGAATCACTCATGGTTTATACGTTTATCGTGTACGCTATTAGCTCGCTCGTTTTACTTGTTTATAACCTTATTCTTCAAAATCAATTTTTAGGTTATTCACCAACTATTTGGCTCTGGTTTTTCGCATTGGCAGTTATCCCAACATTCCTTGGTCACACGCTATTTAATTGGGCACTAAAATGGGTAAGCACTTCAACAATCTCTATGGCAATCGTTTTTGAACCGATTGGAGCATCCATCCTAGCGTACTTTATTCTAGGTGAGGTAGTTACTGCTTCTCAGTGGCTCGGTGGTACGGTCGTTATATTCGGACTGTTTTTATTTACCATGAGTACGACTAAAAAGAAAAAAGTTACATTGTCGTATAAAAAGGATAATGATGGATAAACGCTTTTAAAAAAACAAGCATACAACCATGATGTGTGCTTGTTTTTTGTAGTATATACATTTTTTGATTTAGCAAGTAGCAGTTTTTAATAAAAGATGATTAACCTTATTTAGATGTCTCTATTCCTTCTTCTGATTCCTGCCTCAAAAAGTCCAGTATCATTTCATTCAACACTTGCTGATTATCACCAAGACAGATGAGATGATCTGATTCTTCAAAAATCACTACTTCCTTATCTACTGAACCAATTTCTTTTTCAATGGAATATGCTGATTTATATGGCACAATCCCATCTTTTGACCCTTGAGCAATAAACACCGGACTCGTCACTTCTTTCAAATATGGTTTCGTACGATTGACGAGTTTCAAAAATTCAAGATTAGCCTTCAACGGTACATCAGTGACTTTACTTTTGTAATGTCGATACCATTCATTTTCATCCAGTTTCCCTTTAAAGCCATCACCGACCGCATCAGCAATATAAGCACTTAAGTATTTAAAGGAAACATATTTTCTAGCTGTAGATAGTAGAACAAGTTTATCAACATCATAATTGGCGGCTAGATATGCGGCAATCATTCCACCCATTGAAAAACCAACAACGTACAGTTTATCGCAATTTGCTTTTAAATCGATTAGGGCTTGTTCCGTTTCATCCAACCAAGTCTCGTAGGAGGCCTCTTCCAAATCAAGTTCTTCTCCATGTCCGTCTAAAGCAGGAATGACGATTTCCCAATTTGTTTTAGCAGCCAAATAGTCACCAAGTGGCGCTACTTCATATGGCCCTCCAGTGTAACCATGAATAATTAAACAACCTACCATCATTCTCACCCTCTACTTAAAACTGTCCTGTAGATATATTACCCTGTTTATCCGCTTTTATAACTTACTTCCATATAATGTACAGATGCCCAATAATGTGCAAAGTAATTATGTATTTATAAAACAATAACAGAGCAACTTGCATCTTTTTCTGCTACAATGTAATGAATGAAATGGAGGGGGAGCCCATGCTTTACTTAGACCATATTATATGGACGGGGGATAATATTGAAAAAGTAAGCGATCAATATGGCAAAGACTTTGCTGTAAAATCAGTCAAAGGCGGCGAACATGAAGATTGGGGAACATTTAATTATTTAACACATATGTCTAATAATTGCTATTTAGAATGGCTCGGTATTCGTGATATGAAACGTGCAGAAATGCAAGAAATGCCTTTAATTCAACATTTGACTTATGCACTTAATAACGGCATACATGGTCCTTTTCAGTTTGCACTTCGTACGAATAAAATCAATGCATATATAGATCACTTCAAACAAAATGATATACCCTTTAATGGGCCGATCGTAGGTGAACGGCGTAAACCTAATGGCCAATTACTTTCATGGCGTATGGTTTTTCCGCATGGAGACTATAAAAATGGCGAAGTTATACCATTTCTAATTGAGTGGGATCAACCGGAGCATAAGCGTGTAGATGTCAGTTTAATCAATCACCAAGCAATTACGGATATTTATCTAAGTGGTGTTACAAAAGACCGCTTTTCGCATATATTTCATTTGCCTAATAAAAAACTCGGTGGAAATAAAATAAAGTTACCCAATACGAGAATTCACTTTACCGATCATCCAGACCCAATACAAATGAAACTCTCTTAAAATAGATATTTAAAAATAGGGGGAAAAGAATGTTTAAAAATCACTCTTAGTTCCCCCCTATCCTTTATAAACTATATGAATCTGCACAACATTTCTTCTTTAATGCTCTATTTTTCCAAGTCCATAAGCAACTACTAATCCAGCTG
This sequence comes from Pseudogracilibacillus sp., assembly GCA_035301445.1. GTDB lineage: Bacteria > Bacillota > Bacilli > Bacillales > Amphibacillaceae > Pseudogracilibacillus. The sequence goes on from DATGUH010000057.1 coordinate 3,219, forward strand.
CAAACACAATAACAGATATAAATAATTGTCCAAAACTATCTGACCAACCAGGAAATATTTTATATATCGAACCAATGACCAGTCCGATTAAAAAGGAAAATGTCGCCGTTCGATAATATTTTAAAGCATAATGAATCAACTTACTCATAAAAATGATTCCAATTACGATTCCACATGCAGCAATGAACAGTATTTTTATATTCATGGCACTCACTGCATGAATAATTGTTTCATATACACCAATCACGAGAAAAACAAATGAACCGCTGATTCCCGGTAAAATCATCGCTGCACTTGCTAGTATTCCAGATATGAATAATAACACATATGTAGAGAATTGAAAGTCTGTAATGATCGCATTTTCTTTTGGTCCTTCAGGTAATAAAAACATACCAATAATACCTGCGAGCATTAATAAAAAATGATACCATTCCAACTCTTTCTCCACCCTTACCTCTCTAAACAAGTAAGGCAGAATCCCAACAATGAGTCCGATAAAGAAATAAAATGTTACTTTATCATGATGGTTTAATAACCATTTCATAACATGGCTAAACAGAACTATTGCAATACCCATGCCTAGTGCTAGTGGAATGAGGAAAGCTAGATGTCGCTTCCAGTCTTTTGAAAATAGTCCATTAATAGAAGCAATAAACTGATCATAGATTCCTAAAATCACTGCAATGGTTCCACCGCTAACACCGGGGACAATATCCGATACCCCCATCGCCATACCACGGTATATATTTTTCCATTCCATATAAGCTAGTCTCCTTCTAAATATCAAGGTACAACTTTAACATATATATTCGTACCTTTCATAAATTATAATATGTTTCTTTAACCTATGCTACTCTTTTCCTTATTTATTCGTATATCCCCCATGATTATCTACATTATTATCAATTAGAAACACTAATTAAGAATAACATTCTAAACATTTATAATGTTTTTCACTATTTTCCTCTCATTTAAATCCAATTAATCCTAACTAAACCAACAATTATTTAAAGATTTCTCAGTTTTATAAGTTGTTTCTTAACAATTAATATGATATTATACTAATTGTAAATAATTCTCGGAGGTGCTTCATAAATGAGTAATCAAGATAATAACAAAAAGAAATTGACGACTGCTTCAGGTGCCCCAGTTCCAGATAACCATAACTCTAAAACAGCTGGTCCAAGAGGTCCCGTTCTATTAGAAGACTTTTGGTTAGTTGATAAATTAGCACATTTAAACCGTGAAGTCATCCCAGAACGTAGAATGCACGCTAAAGGTTCCGGAGCTTTTGGTACATTCACAGTAACGAATGACATTACTAAATATACTAAAGCAAAAATTTTCTCTGAAGTAGGTAAACAAACTGAGATGTTTGCTCGTTTCTCAACTGTAGCGGGTGAACGTGGTGCAGCTGATACCGAACGTGATATTCGTGGTTTTTCATTAAAATTCTATACAGAAGAAGGGAACTGGGATCTTGTCGGAAACAATACTCCTGTATTTTTCTTCCGTGATCCACTTCACTTCCCTGATTTGAACCACGCTGTTAAACGTGACCCTAGAACAAATATGCGTTCTGATAATAATAAATGGGATTTTTGGTCAAGCTTACCAGAAGCTTTACACCAAGTAACAATCATCATGAGTGAACGAGGTATTCCTAAATCTTTCCGCCATATGCATGGATTCGGAAGTCATACGTACAGCATGATTAATGCTAATAATGAACGCATATGGGTGAAATTCCATATGAGAACGCAACAAGGTATTGAAAATACTTCTGCTGAAGAAGCAGATCAAGTAATAGGAACAGACCGTGAAGCTAATCAAAGAGATTTATATAATAATATAGAAGAAGGTAACTTCCCTAAATGGACAATGTATATTCAGGTTATGACAGAAGAAGAGGCTAAAAATCATAAAGACAACCCATTTGACCTTACGAAAGTATGGTCGAAAAAAGAATATCCATTAATTGAAGTTGGTGAATTCGAACTAAACCGAAATCCACAAAACTACTTTGCGGAAGTTGAACAAGCTGCATTTGCTCCATCGAATATTGTTCCTGGTATTGGATTTTCACCAGACAAAATGTTACAAGGACGTCTATTCGCTTATGCGGATGCACAACGTTACCGTCTAGGTGTGAACCACCATCAAATTCCAGTAAACGCACCAAAATGTCCATATCATAGCTTCCATCGTGATGGCGCAATGCGTACGGATGGAAATCTAGGATCCACATTGCACTATGAGCCAAATAGCTATGGTGAATGGGAACATCAACGAGATACGATGGAACCAGCCCTTGAAATTGAAGGAGATGCTACTCACTGGGATTTCCGCCAGGATGATGATAACTATTATGAACAACCTGGTAATCTATTCCGATTAATGACGGATAAAGAGAAGGAAGCATTATTCAACAATACAGCGAATGACTTTTCTGGTGCAGAAGAGCATATCAAAATTCGCTACATTATCCACTGCTATAAAGCAGACCCTGCCTATGGTGAAGGAGTTGCGAAAGCAGCAGGAATTACTTGGGATAAAGTAGAAGCAGCAATGACTGAAGAATAATCAATATAAAACCACTGTCTTATAAATTGACAGTGGTTTTTTTCTTTTCAACTATTTATCTTTTTAACAATCAATAAAGTTAAATATACTTTCAATCTTTTAGTATACATCAAAAAATTTCAGAACACCTTCCCTTATAGAGAAGCATACCAATTGCCAGCTGTTTCCACTTCCTGCAATGATAATTGATGTCCATTATTTTCCCAATGTATTTGCGTGTCGGCTCCCGCTTCTTTCAAAATATTTTCAAGGTCTTCTGATTCTTTCGGTGAACAGATTGGATCATTTGTTCCAGCT
>DATGUH010000058.1:0-35455 GCA_035301445.1 Pseudogracilibacillus sp.
TACATATAATAAAAGAATTAAACTGGTTTAAAGGAAGTGGCCGTGTGTTTGAAGATCTTGACTTTTTACAAATCATTCGAATAACTGTAGATATTGCCATTGTTTGGTATGTTTTTTATAAATTAATCATGATCATTCGAGGCACAAAGGCAATCCAACTGCTTAAAGGGATTCTAGTGGTCATTTTCGTTTGGATTTTAAGTATTGTTTTTAATTTGCAGACGATTCAATGGATTACCAATCAGGCAATTCTCTGGGGTTTTCTCGTTATCATTATATTATTCCAGCCAGAATTAAGAAGAGCACTGGAACAAATCGGGCGGGGCAGTATTTTTTCCCGGGGTTCTAGATCGGAAGAAGATGTGATGCAACAAACAGCTCAATCTATTGTTGAATCTTGTTTATATATGGCGAAAAGACGTATAGGGGCTTTAATTACTTTGGAACTAGATACCGGAGCAGGAGAATATGCTGAAACCGGAACTGCTATTAACGGTGAGCTTACCAGTCAATTACTTACAAATATCTTTACACCGAACACGCCACTGCATGATGGTGCAGTTATTATTAAAGGAAACAAGATTATTGCGGCCGCATGTTACTTGCCTTTGTCTGAGAGTGCTACGATTTCAAAAGAATTAGGGACAAGACACCGGGCAGCTCTTGGTGTCAGTGAGGTGACGGATGCATTGACCATTATTGTTTCTGAGGAGACGGGAGCCATTTCATTTACGAAAAATGGAGAGTTGACACGGGATGTTGATGAAAAACAATTAGAAGACATGTTGATGAAAAATTTGACACAATCCATCAAGAATGCCGATACGAACCTGCTTAATTGGAGGGGAAAAAAGAATGGATAAACTATTTCAGAATAAATGGTCAATCCGTGTGATGGCTCTTATATTTGCTGTGTCCCTATATTTATTCGTTAATATAGGAGAAGGTAATACGGCTAAGAATGATTCACCAGTTATTCCTTCTCCGGGTGCATCTGATGAAAAAGAAGTGATAGATGATGTACCATTGGATGTGAAAATTGATGATAATTATGTTGTAAGTGGTGTTCCAGATGAGGTCTCTCTTACCTTGAAAGGGAAGCCACGCATATTAAGACCAGTAGTACAGCAAGAAAATTATAATGTGTTTTTGGATTTGCAAGGGTTGGCAGAAGGAGAACATAATGTAGATGTCGAATATTCTGGTATTCCTGATGATTTGAATGTCTTAATAGAACCAGGAACCGTTAATGTTAATATTGAAAAGAGAGCCAAAAAGGAATTTCCTCTACAGGTAGAGCTTATTAACGAGGACCAAGTTCCACTCGGTTATGAAGTAGGTGAACCGGAAGTAGATATTGATACTGTAGGAATACTGAGCTCAGAAGACATCATTGAAGAAATTGCTATGGTCAAAGCTTTTGTAAATGTTGCAGACTTAACAGAATCAATAGATAATCGAGAAGTCCCAATAACTGTATATGATGCTCAAGGAAATGACTTGAATGTTAAAACAGATCCAGAAAATGCAACAGTATCTGTGCCGATTGAAAGGCCAAGCAAGAAGGTACCCTTAAGTGTTGAAACTACTGGGGAGTTACCGGATGATTTTTCATTAAAAGAAATAGAAGCAGAAAATAATGAAATAGAAATCTATGGAGACCGAGATATGTTGGATAGCACAGAAAATATTTCAACAAAGGAGATTGATTTATCTGAAGTAGAGGGATCAAAAGAATACGATGCTGAAATCGACTTTCCAGAGAATGTGACAGCAGATGAAGAAAAGGTTCCAGTTAATATTGAAGTAGAACAAGAAAAAACTTTTGATGATATAAATATCGATATAAAAGGAAAAGATGCTGAGGATGTCACTTTTGAGGATCCTGAGTCTGGAAAAATAACGATTATCGCAAAAGGTAGTGATTCAGTGATAAGTGATCTAGAAGAGTCAGATATAGAAGCTTCAGTTGATTTAGGCGGTATGGATTCAGGAAAACATAAAGTAGAAGTTGATATAGAGGCCTCTGAAGGTATTGATTTTGAAACCGAACCAAAAAAAGTAACGCTTACTATAGACGAATAATATACTATACATTAGTACAATAGCGCTTGAGAGGTAAAAGGAGAGGTAGCTTTGGTTAAATATTTTGGGACAGACGGCGTAAGAGGTATTGCGAATAAAAGTTTGACACCAGAAGTTGCATACAAAATTGGCAGAATAGCAGGCAATGTATTTAAGCAGGAAGATAAAAGAATGAAGGTATTAATCGGATTAGATACTCGTATTTCTGGTCCGATGCTTGAAGGGTCCATTGTATCTGGATTGATTTCAAGTGGTGCGGAAGTGATGCTGTTAGGAAACATTTCAACTCCTGGAACTGCCTATCTGACAAACGTAATGAATGCGGATATGGGAGTGATGATTTCAGCTTCACACAACTCATTTGAGGATAACGGTATCAAAATATTCGGTACCAATGGATTTAAATTATCTGACAGCCAAGAAGCAGAAATTGAAAAATGGATGGATGAAGAAGATCGTTTCCCGCGCCCAATTGGTGAGGATTTGGGAGTACTCAGCAAATACTTCGAAGGATCTCAAAAATATTTATCACATCTCCAAGAAACGGTAGATAATGATTTTTCTGATATTCATGTCGGTCTAGATTGTGCAAATGGTGCAACAACAGGATTAGCAACACGATTATTTGCTGATTTAGAGGCTGAGATTTCTACAATTGGAAGTAATCCAAATGGTATCAATATTAACGATGGTGTTGGATCGACTCATCCGGAAAAGCTACAAGAATTGGTGAAGGAAAAAGAACTCGACATCGGTTTAGCCTTTGATGGTGATGGTGATCGTTTAATAGCTGTTGATGAGAAAGGTAATATCGTTGATGGCGATCAGATTATGTATATTTGTGCAACACATCTCGCCCAAAATGGTATGTTGAAAAATGATACAATTGTTACGACAGTTATGAGTAATTTAGGACTTCACAAAGCGCTGGAGGCACGTGGAATTAATGTTGTAACAACTAAAGTTGGAGATCGTTACGTCATGGAATCGATGCGTGATGGAGCATACAATTTTGGTGGTGAACAATCTGGTCATGTGATATTTTTAGATTATGCCACAAGTGGAGATGGTTTATTAACTGGTGTGCAACTAGTTGATATAATGAAAGAAACTGGCAAAAAGTTATCGGAACTAACTGAGGAAATAACAATTTACCCGCAAGTGTTGAAAAATGTAAAAGTAAAAGATAGATCAGAAACATTACATGCACCACAATTAAATGAGGTAGTGAAAAAAGTGGAAGCAGCACTTGGCGATACTGGTCGCGTTTTAGTTCGTTCATCCGGTACAGAGTCATTAGTGCGTGTTATGGTAGAAGCTGAAACAAAGGAATTATGTAATGAATATGTTGATGAAATCACTGCTGTTATTGAACAAATACAATGATTCCATAGTAAAGGAATAGACTGTTAAGATAAGTATTATGAGTGAAAAGTTGTTCTTCCTATAGGAATAGGAGGAGCAACTTTTTTTAAAATAAATATATTTCACCTACGCATTAAGAAAGCTATCTTAGAGGCTATTTAAGAAAAATAGTATTACTTAAAACTGATTTAATCATTCATTTAAAAAATAAACTATGGTAAAGTATAAAGCAGAAGTTGATGATTAGACATAAAGGGGAAACAGAGAAATGGTTTATTATATAGCAGGATATGGATTAAAAATATTTTTGAGTATATTTGGCTTTTTGAAAGTGAAACATAAAGAAAAGCTTCCGGAAAATGAAGGATTTGTTATTGCATGCACTCATACAGGTTGGGTAGATATTTTATGGCTAGGTATTTCAATTCTTCCACTAAAAATACACTATATGGCAAAAAAGGAACTATTTGAGTCTGGATTTCTTAATTGGTTGATGAATGCCCTGAATGCGTTTCCGGTTGACCGTGAAAATCCAGGGCCAAGCTCTATTAAGACGCCGGTTCGCCTTATTAAAAGCGGTGAAATTGTTGGTGTTTTTCCAAGTGGGACAAGAACGAGTGAAGATGTGCCTTTAAAACGTGGAGCAGTTACAATTGCAAGTCACGCAAAGTGTAAAATTGTACCAGCCGCATACGATGGTCCAAACAATTTTAAGGAATTATTAAAATGGAAACGACCGAACGTTATATTTGGAGAGCCAATTCAAATCAATAACGAACTACCGAAAAAAGAACGATTGGACGCTATGGCTGAAGAATTAAATATATCGATGAAAGGGTTGCAACAACAATTACAAGCATCGCAAAAATAAACGAAAATCCGGCAATACATTTGTCGGTTTTTTCATTTAAGCATAATCAAATCTTAACAAACGATAAGAAGAATAAGTAATTTGATCAATCGATAAAAAGGGTGAATGAAGATGATTTCATTTAAAAACATAACAAAACAATATCAAGAAGCAACAACCGCCCTAGATAATATTACTATGGATATTCCTGCGCGCCAATTGACCGTGATTATCGGACCAAGTGGCTGTGGTAAAACAACATTAATGAAAATGATAAACCGTTTGGAAACGCCAACAAACGGGGATATTTATATTGATGATTCGAATATAGCGGACCAGGACCCTGTAAATTTAAGACGTTCTATAGGTTATGTAATACAAAGAATAGGGCTGATACCACATATGACTATTGGAGAAAATGTGGCTCTGGTTCCTAGCTTGTTAGGCTGGAGTAAGCAAAAGCAAACAGAACGTGTACATGAACTATTGGAATTAGTGGATCTTGATCCAGAAGTATTTAAGGACAGATATCCAGTAGAATTATCTGGAGGTCAACAACAACGTGTCGGTGTATCAAGGGCTTTGGCAAGTGATCCAAATATAATTCTAATGGACGAGCCATTCTCGGCACTTGATCCCATTAGTCGTGAACAGTTGCAATATGAATTAAAGCTATTACAGAAAAAAATTCAAAAAACGATTGTCTTTGTCACTCACGACATGGATGAAGCACTTGATATTGCTGATGAGATTATATTGATGCGGGATGGAAAAATTGAGCAAAAGGCACATCCCGATGAATTACTTAACAATCCAGCGAATGATTTTGTAAAAGACTTTATTGGAGTAAAAAGAATCGAACGAAAACGACTATTTGCAGAAAAGTCATTGTTAACATTTAAAAATTTATTTAAGGCCAAAAGTGAAAAGGCAGTTCAATCGGTTGTTTCAGAAACGACGATGCGAGAGGCAAAGGAAATATTGGATAAACAAAAAGAAATAGATTTAAAGGTAACGGAAGGGAATAAAGTACTAGGTTATGTTGATTATCAAGTAATTCTTGAAGCTGCTATGAACGGAAGTGATCAAATTGACTAAACTGCTTCAAACAGTAATAGATCGCTCAGATATGATTGTGGAAGCATTTTTGCAACATATTGCATTGTCTTTTATATCACTATTTATAGGTGTCCTTATAGCACTGCCTGCAGGAATGTTAATCGCACGTCATAGGAAATATGCTGAGTCAGCAATAGGGGTGGCTGCAGTTTTGCAGACAATACCAAGTCTCGCCTTGTTTGGTTTTTTAGTACCACTGATTGGTATCGGGTCTAAGACAGCGCTTATTGCCCTAATTGTTTATGCGCTGTTGCCCATTTTACGTAATACATATGCAGGTTTAACTGGAGTCGATCAAGCTATCATTGAAGCAGGAAGAGGTATGGGAATGACAGAGAATCAAATTTTAAAGAAAATTGAATTCCCAATAGCATTACCATTTATTATGGCAGGTATCCGTACAGCGACAATACTTACTGTAGGTATAGCTACTCTGGCTACCTTCGTTGGTGCTGGGGGACTTGGGGATGTTATTTACCGGGGCTTACAGTCATACAATAATTATCTCGTTCTAGCTGGCGCAGTTCCAGTTGCCGTACTGGCAATTATGTTTGATGTGATCTTGAGATTTATTGAGAAAGTTGTGACGCCAAAAGGACTTAAAATTTCAAAATGAAAAAGGGGATGTATATGAGGTTGAAAACTAAAGGATTGATTGCAATATTTATACTTGTAATCGTATTAAGTGCCTGTAGTAGTAAAAATGAAGTAGTGATTAGTGGTAAGCCTTGGACAGAACAATATATTCTACCTTATATCTTAGGCGGCGTTATTGAAGAGAATACAGATTATGATGTGAAATATGAGGAAGGTCTCGGAGAAGTAGCTATTCTAACACCTGCATTAGATAAAGGAGAAATTGATTTATATGTGGAATATACTGGAACTGGCTTAAAGGATGTACTTGAAGAAGAAACTGAACCAGGCGAATCCCCAGACAGTGTTTATGATCGGGTTAAGAAAGGTTATGACGAAGAGTTTGATGTAAAATGGCTGGAACCATTAGGCTTTGAAAATGCTTATACACTTACTTACGCACCGGATAGTGGTTATGAAGCAGAAACCATCTCTGAATTAGCAGAAATTTCCCAGAAAAATGACATGGTTTTTGGTGCTCCACATCCTTTTTATGAACGTGTAGGAGAGGGATATGATGACCTTGTAGAAGCATTTCCATTTGATTTCTCTGATACGAAAAGCATTGATCCAAATATTATGTACGATGCCGTAGAAAAAGGAGATGTCGATTTAGTACCAGGATTTACGACAGATAGCAGAATAGAGAAATTTGACCTTGTGACAACAGAAGACGATAAAGACTTTTTCCCAATGTATGATGCTGTACCGATTATCCGTAAGGAAGCTTTAGAGGATATGCCTGAATTGGAAGATGCGATTAATAAGTTGGCTGGTGAGATTAGTGAAGAAGAGATGCTTAAAATGAACGCCCGTGTTGATATAGATGAAGAAAAACCTGAAGATGTAGCGAATGATTTTCTTGTGGAAAAAGGGTTAATAGAGTGATTGAATGATTATTTCATTCGTAAAAATAGGTTTTAAATATGATGTGATTGTAAAAAGTCCTTCTTTAATAGGGGGACTTTTTATGTACCTTTCAAATAATTTTAAGATTTTTGTGGCGAATATAAGGTAATTAGTCATAAGTTTCAATATATTGACATAAACCTATCTTTTGAACTGGTAATAAGTATGATAAGATTATTATATAGAAAATTTTCTGTCATCTTTAACAGTTTTATGTTTAATTGTGACAATCGACGGGAACAGGTAATCTAATCTTTGTTTTATCGAAAACCTTTTCCAGTTGTTGTGTTTGATTGTCAAATTACTGGCTATGAAGGGGTGAGGTCATTTTGAAAAGATTAACGAGAATGAAGTATTTTAAGCCGGTTGAACGTTATTCTGGAGACTGGTCTGCTTTAGAAGCGAAGAACCGGGACTGGGAAAACATGTACCGGCAACGTTGGAGTCATGATAAGGTTGTGCGAACAACGCATGGGGTTAACTGTACAGGGTCATGTAGTTGGAAAGTATTTGTAAAAAATGGTGTTATTACATGGGAAAACCAACAAATTGACTATCCGTCTTGTGGACCTGATATGCCGGAATTTGAACCACGGGGATGCCCAAGAGGAGCATCGTTTTCATGGTATGAATACAGTCCACTGCGAGTGAAATATCCTTACATGCGTGGGAAACTATGGACGATGTGGAAAGAAGCGATGCATGAGTATCATGATCCTATTAAGGCATGGGCTAGTATAGTGGAAGACCCAGAGAAAGCCGAAACATATAAAAAAGCCCGTGGAAAAGGGGGCCATGTGCGCGTGGATTGGCGGGAAGCTACTAAACTGATTGCCGCACAATTACTGTATACAATTCAGAAATATGGCCCTGATAGAATTGCAGGATTTACACCAATACCAGCAATGTCCATGGTAAGTTATGCATCGGGTGCTAGATTCCTTTCATTGCTTGGTGGGGAGATGTTGAGTTTCTATGATTGGTATGCTGATTTACCACCATCTTCACCGCAAATTTGGGGAGAACAGACAGATGTTCCTGAATCAAGTGATTGGTTTAACGCCGGTTATATTATGATGTGGGGGTCTAACGTACCACTTACGAGAACACCGGACGCACATTTTTTAACCGAAGTTCGTTATAAGGGAACTAAAGTTGTGTCGGTAGCACCAGATTATGCAGAGAGTGTCACTCATGCGGATGATTGGATTGCAGCTAATCCTGGTACAGATGCTGCCGTAGCACAAGCAATGACGCATGTTATTTTGGATGAGTTTTATGAGCAACGACGAGAGCCAATGTTTATGGATTATGCTAAACAATATACGGATATGCCGTTCTTACTCGTTGTAGAAGAGTACGAAGATACATATAAGGCAGGCCGTTTCTTGCGTGCAAGCGATTTAGGTATGGAGGAAGTGCATGCTGATTGGAAACCAGTAATATATGATAGCAATGATAGTAAAATGGTCATTCCGAATGGAACAATGGGACAACGCTGGGAAGAAGGTAAGAAGTGGAACCTGATTTTGGAAAATGATGATGGGACTACGATTGATCCACAAATGTCTGTTTTAGGTGAAGACAGTCAGTGGAGTGAAATCATTTTCCCTTACTTTGACAGTAATGGTAATGGCACATTTAAGCGTTCGATACCTGTTAAAGAAGTGACATTTGCTGATGGATCAGTTAAAAAAGTTGCCACGGTTTATGATGTAATGCTTAGTCAATATGGTATTAAGCGTGATGGTGCATCATATGTGGCTAAAGGCTATGATGATGAGCAATCAATTTATACACCGGCTTGGCAAGAAGCTATAACAAGTGTGAAACCAGAATTAGTTACTCAAATCGCCCGTGAATTTGCACAGAATGCGATTGATACTGGTGGAAAATCAATGATTATTATGGGGGCTGGAATTAACCATTGGTTTAATAGTGATACCATTTATCGTTCCATTCTCAATCTAGTTATTTTGACTGGTTCCCAAGGTAATAATGGTGGTGGCTGGGCACACTACGTCGGTCAGGAGAAAGTTCGTCCAATTGAAGGATGGAATAATATTGCTTTCGCTCGTGATTGGCAAGGTCCACCAAGATTACAAAACGCAACTTCATTCTTTTATTTTGGAACGGACCAGTGGAAGTACGAAGAGGCGGGAATGGACACATTGCGTTCACCAATAGCAGATGAATCACGTTATCAACATCCTGCAGATTATAATGTGCTAGCAGCCCGCCTCGGATGGATGCCGTCTTATCCACAGTTTAATAAAAACAGTTTATCCTTTGCGGAAGAGGCACGAGAAGCAGGTAAAACAACGAATGAGGAAATCATTGAAAGAGCTATTGATGAATTGAAATCTGGAGAAACTGATTTTGCAATAGCTGACCCAGATGCACCAGAAAATTTCCCGCGTTCTTTGTTTGTTTGGCGTTCGAATCTCGTTTCAAGTTCAGCAAAGGGTCAAGAGTATTTCATGAAGCACTTATTTGGTGCTACAAGTAATTTATTAGCAGAGCCGAATGATGAGATGAAACCGGAGGAAGTGCGTTGGCGTGAGGATGTTGAAGGAAAACTAGATTTGCTCGTAGCACTGGATTTCCGGATGACAACGACGCCGATATATGCAGATATCGTTCTTCCTGCAGCTACTTGGTATGAGAAGGAAGATTTGTCATCAACAGATATGCACCCATTCGTTCATCCGTTTAACAGGGCGGTTGATCCGTTATGGCAGGCTCGTTCTGATTGGGATATTTACCGCTCTATTGCAGAGGATGTTTCCGAGTTAGCTAAGACACATTTTCCAGGCGTTTATAAAGATTTAGTAACTTCCCCGTTAGCACATGATTCGCCACAAGAAATCAGTCAACCGATGGGAGAGGTGAAAGATTGGAAAAAGGGAGAAATAGAAGCGATACCCGGAAAGACAATGCCTTCTTTACATGTTGTCGAACGAGATTATACACAAATACATGATAAGTATGTGTCGCTTGGACCTAATATGGAAAATGGTAAAGTCGGTGCCCATGGTGTTAACTTCAGTGTAAAAGAAGAATACGACATGCTCCGCAGTATTAACGGTGCTTACTTTGATGAAACAATTAAAAATGATTTACCCAAAATTCATACAGCAAAACAAGCTGCAGAAGCAATGCTCACCGTTTCTTCAGCGACAAATGGTAGAGTCTCTCAACGTGCGTTTGAGATGCAAGAAGAGGTCACAGGTGTAGAATTAAAAGAAATATCGGCTGATCGTGCAGCAGAACGATTTACGTTTCAAAGTATTACTACACAGCCACGTGAAGTAATTCCGACACCAGTCTTTAGTGGTTCGAATAAATTGGGACGCCGTTATTCACCATTTACGACAAATATTGAATATCTAGTGCCATTTAGAACATTAACAGGAAGACAACATTTTTATTTGGATCATGAAATATTTAGAGATTACGGCGAATCATTACCGATTTACAAACCTACTCTACCACCAATGGTCTTTGGAACTCGCGATAAACAAGTAAAAGGCGGACAAGATTCATTAGTATTACGTTACTTAACGCCACATGGTAAGTGGAATATTCATACAACTTATCAAGATAACCAGCATATGATGACCCTTTTCCGTGGTGGACCGACTGTATGGCTATCGAATGTTGATGCGGAAGCACATGACATTGATGATAATGATTGGCTTGAGGTATATAACCGAAACGGGGTTGTTGCAGCTAGAGCGGTAGTAAGTCACCGGATGCCAAAAGGGACAATGTTTATGTATCATGCGCAGGATAAACACGTACATGTACCAGCTTCAGAACTAACAGATGCAAGAGCCGGCAGCCATAATGCACCAACGAAGATTCATATGAAACCAACGCAAATGGTCGGCGGTTATGCACAATTAAGTTATGGTTTTAATTACTACGGACCAATTGGAAACCAACGAGATGAATATGTAGCGGTTCGAAAAAAGAAGGAGGTCAATTGGCTTGAAAATTAAAGCACAGATTGCAATGGTCATGAATTTGGACAAATGTATTGGATGTCATACGTGCAGTGTGACATGTAAGACAACTTGGACAAACCGTGAAGGTGCGGAATATATGTGGTTCAACAACGTAGAAACAAAACCAGGCATTGGTTATCCGAAGAAATGGGAAGATAATGAAGGCAAGTACAAAGGCGGATGGCAAATTAAAAATGGAAAATTAGAACTGAAAACAGGTTCTAAGTTTTCTAAAATTGCTTTAGGGAAAATATTTTATAACCCTGATGCAGTCCAAATGGACGATTACTATGAGCCGTGGACTTATGATTATGAAAGACTGACGAATGCACCAGACAGTGAAAATACACCTGTTGCAAGAGCAAAATCATTAATTACAGATGAATATATGGATCCAGAATGGGGGCCAAACTGGGAAGACCAGCTTGCAGGTGGCCATATTACTGGACCTACTGACCCTAACATAGAAAAAATTGAAGAAGAAATTAAGTTTAACTTTGAAAATGCTTTTATGATGTATTTACCGAGACTTTGTGAACATTGTCTCAATCCTAGTTGTGTTGCTTCTTGTCCATCCGGTGCGATTTATAAACGGGATGAGGATGGCATTGTATTAGTTGACCAGGAAGCATGCCGTGGTTGGCGTTATTGCATGACAGGATGCCCATATAAAAAAGTATATTTTAACTGGAAAACAAATAAAGCTGAGAAGTGTACTTTTTGTTATCCACGTGTGGAGTCAGGCTTGCCAACAGTTTGTTCTGAGACTTGTACAGGAAGAATTCGTTACTTAGGTGTACTCTTATATGATGCAGATCAAGTGCTAGATGCAGCAGCAACTGAAGATCCACAAGATTTATATGAAGCACAATGTGATTTATTCTTAGATCCTCACGATCCCGAAGTAATTGCACAAGCAAGAAAAGATGGTATTGCAGAAGACTGGATAGAAGCAGCACAAAACTCACCGGTTTATAAACTGGCAATTGAACATAAATTAGCTTTTCCACTTCATCCAGAGTACCGGACATTACCAATGGTTTGGTATGTACCACCATTAAGTCCAATCATGAACTATTTTGAAGGTAAGGATTCTATTAAAAATCCGGATATGATTTTCCCAGCAATTGAGGAAATGCGTATACCTATACAGTATTTAGCAAATATGCTGACTGCAGGGGATACGGAATCTGTGAAACATTCCTTACAACGGATGGCCATGATGCGTTCTTACATGCGAGCAATCTCTGCAGGAAAAGACTTTGATGAAACTAAATTAGATCGTGTTGGTTTAAAGGCACAGCAAACAAAAGAAATGTATCGCTTGCTTGCAATCGCAAAGTATGAAGATCGTTTTGTGATTCCAACATCGAGAAAAGAAACACATATGAATATGTACCGTTCCCAAGGTTCTGCGGGTTATGACGAACTTGGTACAATGAACACTGGAGCAGAACAGACGCAAAATCCAGATCAATACAACTATTCCATGTACGATGAGAATGGCAATTGTAGCGGTTGTGGACCTGTACAACCAGCACAACAAGGGATGACAGGCCAGGATATTTACAAAGAGAACTTCTATGGAGGGATCTGGCGTGATTGATCTGGACCGGTTGTATGAAGAAAGGAAACTGTTCGGCTTTTACGCCGAACAGCTCTCTTATCCGGAAGAAGAAAATCTCTATCCTGGTATTTTGGATGATTATTTAACCGAAGACCATCCTAGTTATGATTTGTTATTGGAATATCTCACTCAAATAGAGCACAAAACGCTTTATGAACGTCAGACAAAGTATACAGAGACGTTTGATTTTCAAAAAGACTGTACATTGTTTATGACTTATGTAAAATTTGAAGATTCCAAGGGCAGAGGCCAAATGCTAGCAAGATTAAAAGTGTTATATGAAATGTTTGGTTTAGAGATGCCCGAAGGTGAACTGGCGGATCTTTTGCCACTCATGTGCGAATTTGTTGAAGTGGCTGAATGGAAAGGAGACCCGCGAGCACAACAAAGCTTTTCTTTACTTTTAGCTGTTCTGGAAGATGGTTCTTATCATTTAATGAACGCACTTAAAAAGTATGAAAGTCCTTATTATCCACTTGTACGTGGAATGAGAGAAACTTTTAAAGCATGCATTGTCCAAAAGGAGGCAAATGCCAATGATTGATCAGTTGCTGTGGGTTATTTTTCCATATGTTTGTATTGTAGTTTTTGTACTAGGCCACATCTTTAGATATCGTTATGATCAGTTCGGATGGACTGCAAAATCAAGTGAGTTTTTTGAAAAGAAAAGACTTATTGTCGGTAGTCTTATGTTCCATTTAGGGATTATACCAGTGTTTTTAGGGCATGTATCAGGGCTTGGTATCCCAAAAACATGGACAAGAGCATTAGGTATTAGCGATGAGTTGTATCACTTTGGAGCTGTATATGGCGGTGGTTTTTTTGGAATTGTTACTTTAATCGGTATGTTCATTTTAACTACCCGTAGGTTTTCGCATCGTACGGTACGCATGCACTCATCTAAGTCAGATATGATAGTGAACACTTTGTTATTATTTATTGTATTTATGGGTGTATATAGTTCACTTGTAACAAATCATGTTGTTGAAGGTTTTGATTACAGAGACAACTTATCTATTTGGTTTCGTTCCTTATTTACGTTAAGCCCAAGTCCAGAGATTATGTCCGTTGTGCCAATTGCATTTAAAATGCACGTACTTACTGGTTTTTTAATTTTTGCAATATGGCCATTTACAAGGCTTGTTCACGTATGGAGTGTGCCACTGAATTATGTTGGTAGAAGTTATATTTTATATAGAAAAGATGCGCCAAGAAATAAGCACGTCGGTTAATACGAGGTGAACAGGTAGATGAAGAGATATTCAGAGTTTACATTTAAGCTTCCTGCATTACGTGTATTAGAAAATGAACATCATCTTATTAGACATTTAATGTCCGAATGGCATCCAATTGTGCTGGCATTTGAAGATGATGCTTATACTCTTGAAGAAGCACATACAGCGTTACAGGAACTTAGAAAAAAGATTATTGAATTTTTAGATCCGTTGAAAAATCATACAGAAAAAGAAGAAGCGCATATGTTTAAAATGTTAATTAAATATGTCGGGGATGAACAGGGGCCTGTCAAAGCATTACAAGATGAACATCAGGATATAGACGCTTATCTCGGTCATTTTTTGCACCATTTACGCGGTGATACTTCAAATTTATCTTTAGAAGAAATGAAAACAATTGTTCAAGATGCTGGTGAAGCCTTTGAGGTCATTACTTTTCATTTTGTAAAAGAAGAGTCTACCATATTTCCAATGGTTAAAGATATCCTGACAGAAAAAGAGCAATATGAGCTTTTTGAAAATATTTATTCTCCTATTATTTAAGAATTTTTGATCAACTAACAGCTATATGCTGCTTACATATATAATCTTAAATAACATTGAAATAGGTGATGAACTTGATTAAAAAAGTACAGCTACCACTACAGACTATTAATCTAGTTGTTGGCTTTATGGTATGGGTGTTGATTTCTTCTTTATTGCCATTTATCAGAGAGGACATTTCGATTGCAGCTGAACATGTGGCAATTGTGACGGCAGTTCCAGTAGTACTTGGTTCCGTATTAAGAATTCCTCTCGGATACTATGCAAACGTTATTGGAGCAAGGTTGATTTTTCTACTGAGCTTTATTGTATTACTTTTTCCGGTATACTATATTAGCATTGCTTCTAGTATGCTAGATTTAATTATTGCAGGGACTTTCCTCGGGATTGGTGGAGCCATATTTTCCGTTGGGGTTACTTCCCTTCCGAAATACTACCCGAAAGAAAAACATGGACTGATCAATGGTATTTATGGAATGGGGAATGCAGGAACAGCCGTAACAACTTTTGCAGCACCAGTACTTGCAGCTAAATTTGGCTGGACAACGACGGTTCAGTTTTATTTAGTACTATTACTTGCCTTCGCTCTTTTAAACTTTTTTTTAGGTGATAGAAAAGAAGAAAAAGAAAAAACGAAGATCGTTGAACAAATCAAGGGTGTTTATAAAAATGAAAAGTTATGGCTTTTTTCACTGTTCTATTTTGTAACATTTGGTTCTTTTGTTGCTTTTACCGTATTCCTGCCAAGCTTTCTGGTAGACTTTTATGCTTTAGACAAAGTGGATGCAGGGATGAGAACTGCAGGGTTTATCGCGTTAGCTACTCTAATACGTCCTGTTGGGGGATGGCTAGCTGATAAATTCCAGCCACTTCTCATTTTGATGGGGGTTTTTGCAGGTATTACGATTGCAGCTATTATTTTGGCATTTACACCAGCTATACATATGTACACGGTTGGTGCGCTGCTTATTGCAGCCGCAGCAGGAATTGGAAACGGGGTTATTTTCAAACTGGTCCCCTATTATTTCCAAAAACAAGCTGGAACTGCAAACGGTATTGTATCGATGATGGGTGGTCTTGGAGGCTTTTTCCCACCACTTCTTTTGTCAGCGATATTTTCCATAACTGGTTCTTATTCTATCGGGTTCATGGCATTCTCTCAGTTTGCACTCGTTAGTCTATTACTCGTTTTATGGATGTATTATATGGATCGAATCAATCTTTCGCAAGATGTCTTTAATTCCGCTAATCAAGGAATTATTGTAACGGATCAAACAGGGAAAATTGTCTCTGTGAACAATGCATTTGTGAAAATTACCGGTTATGATGAGAAGGATGCAATTGGTGAACGGGCAAATATCCTCAGTTCTGGTAATCAAGATAAAGAACTCTTCGCTGAAATGTGGAAACAAATTACATCTAAAGGAGAATGGCACGGGGAAATTTTAAATAAACATAAAAATGGTGAAGAATATAAACAAGCAATGTCCATTAGTGCTGTCTATGATGCAAGTGGGGAAGTAATGCGATATGTTGGAACGCTTGCTGACATGAAAGATAAGCAAAGTGTAAAGACAACATGAAAAATGAATCTAAAGATATGAATCAATGATGTTTATACCCCTGCCTTTAAACAAGCATTCGCAGGGGTATTTTACTTTTATGATAAAATATAGTTAAAAGATAAGGGAGTGTAGTCAATTTGAGAACACCAATACCAGTAAAAGAAGCAGTTCAGCTTGTAACAGGCCATAGTAGGCCACTAGGTAGTGAAATGGTTCCACTTGAGGAGTCTTACGGTCGCATTCTGGCTGAAGGATTAATTGCAAGTCATGATGTACCACCATTTAATCGTTCTGCTTTTGATGGCTATGCTGTCAGAGCTGAAGACACAACGGGGGCTACAAGTGATTATCCTGTCCATTTTCACGTGCTCGGAAATATCGGTGCTGGGCATACAGCAGACAAACCGCTAAAAAAAGGCGAAGCATACCGTATAATGACAGGTGCAGCATTACCTGAAAATGCAGATGCCATCATTATGTTGGAAGCAACGACTCAGACTGAAAATGGATTTCATATAGAGCAACCCTTTGAACCAAACGATAATATTTCATTTCAAGGAGAAGATGCCAAAATAGGCGAAGTACTTATTGAGGCTGGTAGTAAAATTCAACCTGGTACCGTTGCACTGCTTGCAACATTCGGTTATGCAAATGTCAAAGTAGCTAAGCGGCCGAAAGTGAGTTTGATATCTACGGGTACAGAATTACTAGATGTAAAAGATAAATTACAACCAGGAAAGATCCGCAACTCAAATGGTCCTATGCTAGCGGCACAGCTTGATAGAATGGGAGTAAGTTATGAATCGTTTGGGATGATGAAGGATGATTTGGATGCCAGTACAAAAATTATAAAATCCGCTTTGGAAACTACTGATATCGTCATTACAACCGGTGGAGTATCTGTAGGTGACTTTGATTATTTGCCAGAGATTTATAAACGACTTGGCGCAAAAGTGTTATTCAATAAAGTAATGATGCGACCGGGTAGTGTAACAACTGTAGCTGTACTTGGGGATCAATTATTATTTGGTTTGTCAGGTAATCCTTCTGCATGTTTTTCTGGTTTTGAATTATTTACACGACCAGCTATTTTATCCATGATGGGGAATACAACTCCTTTTATGCCACATATAAAAGCCGTATTGGCAGAGGATTATCCAAGGAAAAATCCCTTTACTCGCTTTATTCGTGCTATTTGGGAGCTTGATGGAGGAAGAATTGTTGTTCGTCCAGCAGGATTTAATAAATCAAATGCTGTCACTTCTATTGCAAGAGGAAATTGTTTAATCGTGTTGCCGAGTGGTTCAGAAGGATACACAGCCGGTATGACAGTCGATATTCTTTTACTTGGGCAAGAAGATGGGGTGCAAGAGTGGAACCTGTGAAGTTAATCCATATAGTCGGTTTTAAAAATAGTGGAAAAACAACGCTTATTAATAACTGGATTCAAATAATTAAAAGTTTGGGGCTAAAAGTAGCGGTCATTAAACATCATGGGCATGGTGCAAAGCTAGCTATGCCAGATGAAAGTAAAGATTCTATGCAATATTTAAAAAATGGAGCAGATGCATCAATTGTAGCAGGAAGTGGCCATACACAGCATATAACTGCTGATGAAATGGATTATGCAAGTTTAAAACAACTCGCATTACTAAAAAAACCTGATGTCATTTTAGTAGAAGGCTATAAGCAAGAACCAGGAGAAAAAGTTATTTTAGTCAAAGATGAAGCGGATTGGCGTGGGTTGGAGGACTTGGGAAATATCCAACTTGTCGTAGGATTGAAACGCCATATTTCTTACCCACAAATTGCTGATCGGGAGCACATTGATGCTTTAAATAATTGGCTAAAAAAATGGCTACAATCTTCAAAAGAGGATTTCTATGAGTAATCAAACAGTGGGCATTCTACTTGCGGGTGGCATGTCTAGGCGATTCGGTACACCGAAAGCATTCCAAGATTGGAATGGGATTCCGTTTTATGAGTATGTTTACACAGCTTTACAGGCTGTTTGTGATGATATAATTATTGTAACGCGACCCCAATTAAAGAGACGATTTCCAGACAAATATCACACTGTTGTAGATGAAGAGGTATATGCAGGATGTGGACCACTTGCTGGGATCTTTACAGGCATGCACCAAAAAGAAGCTGATCAATACATTGTACTGCCTTGTGATATGCCATTGATTAATGGTGATATTATGCGAGCATTGTTTCGAAAACACCAATTATCTGTTACAGTAGTACGTACGAAGGAAGAATTACAACCTCTTGTCTCTATATGGGATAAAACATGTGAACCCATTCTAGAAAATGCACTTATAAAACAACAGTATGGAATGAAAAAGTTGCTTACTAAGTTGCAGGTACATACTGTTTCGGATATTAGTTTAACAGGGGAACCGGGGCGTTTTATGAATATAAATACGACCCGGCAATTAAAGGAGATGACAGAATGGTTAATGTCCTAGATAAGTTTGGTAGACCAATCCGTGATTTGCGTATTAGTGTTACCGATCGTTGTAATTTTCGTTGTACGTATTGTATGCCGAAAGAAATATTCGGAGATGATTATGTTTTTTTACCAAAAGAATCATTACTTACTTTTGAAGAAATAGAACGTATGGCAAAAATCTTTGCAAGTATTGGTGTTAAAAAGTTACGCATGACTGGCGGTGAGCCGTTACTTCGAGAAAATATGCCTGATTTAATCGAACGTTTAAATAATATTGACGGCATTGAAGATATTGGCTTAACAACGAATGGGGTATTACTTGGGAAATATGCCGAACCACTTTATGATGCTGGGCTACGAAGATTGAATTTGAGTTTGGATGCACTTGATCCATTTGTGTTTGGGGAAATGAACGGAAGAGGAACCAACCCACAAATTGTGCTGAAAAACATTGAATTAGCGAAGGAATTAGGATTCCAAATTAAAGTGAATATGGTCGTTAAAAAAGGTGTTAATGAACATGAAATATTGCCAATGGCGACACATTTTAAAGAACGAGGCATCACACTTCGCTTTATCGAATTTATGGATGTTGGTAATGATAATGCTTGGAGTTTTGAAAAAGTAGTCACAAAAAAGGATATTTATAAGATGCTAGCAGAAGAATTTGACCTTGAGCCCATAGACCCTGATTATTTTGGAGAGGTTGCACAGCGTTATCGTTATAAGGATAATGGTGCAGAAGTAGGCTTTATTACGTCCGTATCAGAATCATTTTGTTCAACATGCACAAGAGCCAGAATGTCTTCAGATGGCAAATTATTCACATGTTTGTTTGCAACAGAAGGTTTCGATTTACGTGAATTAATTCGTAGTGGTAAATCAGATGAAGAAATACAAAGTGCAATCACAGGAGTATGGGCTGGCCGTACAGATCGATATTCCGACGAACGAACAGAAGAAACTGCTAAGAAGCGTAAGAAAATAAATATGAGTTATATTGGTGGCTGAAGAAAGTATATATTGATAAAATAGAAACGTTGGACATTGTTTTTTGATAATGCCAGTCGTTCTCTTATATAAACACTGCTCGATAGAGTAGTTCAATTTCGGAGTACAAGGCGTGAAATATTCCTTGAAATTGAACTGCTTTTTTATTAACGCTTAATATGATAATAAAATGGAAATTAACTTAGTATGTATTTTCATGTTATGGGTTTGAAGGAGAGTTTTAAAATGGAAGCAAAGGAATTTCAAAAATGGATTGCTGAATATTATAAATCAAGAGGGTGGTCTGATTTAGATATTTTCGTACGTATTGGCTTCTTATCAGAAGAAACAGGAGAAGTTGCTAGAGCGATAAGATCTCTTGAAATCGGACGAGATAGACCAGATGAACATACGGCTTCACTAGCTGAGAGTAAGAGAAATTTAACAGAAGAACTTGGTGATGTATTAGGTAATCTAGTTGTTATTGCAAATAAATATAATATCGATTTAGAAGAAATTTTTTTAGAACATAAAAGAAAACTTTCTGAAAGATATCAATAAAGGATATAAAGACAAAATAAAGGTGTGAGCACAATGGAAATTAAAAATCTTGCTGTTTTCTGTGGTTCTAGTGCAGGTTCAGATGCTATTTACATAGAAAATGCAGAAAAACTTGGAAAAGAATTAGCCGATGAAAATAGAACTTTAATTTATGGTGGAGCACAAGTTGGCTGCATGGGTGCATTGGCTAATACTTCTCTAAATAATGGAGGAAAAGTAGTAGGTGTCATTCCTCAAAAACTCAAAAATGTCGAAATTGCTCATGATCATTTAACAGAACTCCATGTAGTTAATACAATGCACGAACGTAAAGCGAAAATGGCTGAGATGGCAGAAGGATTTATAGCACTTCCTGGAGGTGCCGGAACACTGGAGGAGTGGTTTGAAGTATTTACCTGGTCACAACTAGGTTATCATGCCAAACCATGTGGATTATTAAATGTAAATAATTTCTTCGACCCGTTAATTGCTATGTTAGACCATACTATCAAGGAAGGATTTATGAATGAAGATTATCGGGAAATGATCATCATTTCTTCTGATCCTAAAGAATTATTGGAAAAAATGGATTCCTATACGCCTAGTTATGCAGTAAAATGGAGTTAACAATAGAACTATGGCTGATGTAATAGTTATAGGTGGGAAAAGGTAATTATGCTGGGAATTTAATATAAGAAAGTAGAAGCCCCATCATTGTCTATGGAGCCTACACTACTTATATTATAAAAAAACACGGAAATCTAATGTGTACCCCTAAAGTTAGACCAAAAATCTAATTCTAGGGGTACTTTTGTATGGTGAAATATGATTTAGTGTTCAAATTAACTGTAGTTAGGACTTATTTTGCTGGTGAAAGTGAAGTTCATTTTCAAGTTGTTTTTCTCGACTCAATGAATATCCACAGCCTACAAGTAATAAAAAACATCCTGAAGTTCGTCTATTTTTTGCATGATGAACATACGTAATAGAATATAAACCAATAGCAGGTTAACCAAGTATACACCAACTGCTGCGTATACCTTTTGTGGTGTAGACCGATAAAGTGTAACTTTGTCATAGATAAATATGGCGCCATATATAAAAGTAGTAGTAAATAATGACAGTAATGCCAAACTGATGGCCAAACCAAATGAGCCACCTAAACCAGTTAATACGATGAGTAAATTAACTGCAATAAAAGGGGTCAAAATGCCGGCATATTGAGTTAATTGCTGTTTAAAAGTCATTTGTTTCACAAACAATTTTTCAATCATTATTATACAAATCAAAGTACATGCTAGTGCAATAATTGCTGTCAAGGCTACCCGTATAAAAATCGGGAAAAATGGCATTCCTTTTTTACCATGTAATAGATGAGATAATTCTCCCATGGTTATTGTATCTAAAGCGTTTATTGTATAGTAAATACCTATACCAAATGTAACAGCATATAAAATAATATTGATAATGCCATTGATAAATTCATTTTCAGTATGTCGAAGTGCTTCCGTCGGGTTTTTGAATAATTGAATAAAATAATTCCAGTATTCTGTAGACACCTCTTTTACATCAATGCCCGATGCTTGTGTGTTATTTACTTGTGCCCCAGCTGCTGCACCTTCTTGATGGGCAGGGTTTACATTGTTTGATGCTTCTTCAGCAGCTTCCTTTGCTGGTTCAGTTTGTGTTGCAACATGCGAGTCATCGGTTTGTTCTTCGTTTGTTGGCTCTTCTTTATTTACATCGATGGTTTCACTGCCGCATTTTGCGCAAAACTTTCCTTCTTCTTGTAAGGACTCACAGTTTGTACATTTTTTCATTGGTTAATATCCTCCTAACATTCTATACAAAATTTCAAAAAATCATCCTTTGCAAGACATTTATAATGGTATAAAATAACTACTAAAACAAATATAAGTATAATCATAGCAAAAAAGCGCTATTTATACAAGAAGAACTCAAGAGATAAGAGTAAATGAGATAGCTTATTCATTTGCATGTTGTAAGAGTTTGATTCATTAAATGTGTTGCAATTCACTATTAGGTCTAAATAACTATTCACCCATATATATCATATATAATGTTGAATGGAATAGAAATTCGTTAATTTTATAATAAGAAATATATGTAAAATATTACTCAGGAAAAAATAGTTCTGCACGGTTCGCGGGCCTGCATTCAAAGATATTGAACTGGTGGAAGTGGCTATCGGTTCTTCATTCGCCAATTTCGCGTTTTTTAGAACCAATAGATGGACTCCATATGCCTCCGCCTCAGCTATTTTACGATATATTTGAAAAGCTCCCTTGTCTTGGATTGTTTCAAAAGTATGCAGGGAACCAAGTGATAGCGCGGTAGTAGGGAAAGTATGCAAAAATAGAGGGCTGGAAAATGCAGTATTATAGTGACCGAGGAATACTTGACATATACTAATAAGAAATAGATTTTGACTTTGGCTGTGCATAATGTTAAAGTTTATTAGGTTATCTCATTTTTAATGGGATATTTAACGTTGTTCGAGACCATCCAACGCAAAAAAACTAAGGGAGAGAATAGAATATGAAAGTGCAAACGCTAATTATAAATGCTTTGATTGCAGCATTGTATTTTGTAATAACATGGCTAGTAGCACCGTTTGGTTTTACACATATTCAATTCAGACTATCTGAATTGTTTAACCATTTTATTGTGTTTAACAAGAAATTTTTCTTTGGTATTGTAGGCGGTGTTTTTCTAGCTAATTTATTTTTATCACCAATGAAGGTCGATCTTATTTTTGGATTGGCGCATAGTATAATTTCCTTGTTGATAACTATGTTAATTAGTCGCTATATTAAGAGTAAAATAACATTAATGTGGATAAATTCAATTGTATTTTCATTTAATATGTTCATTATTGCATACATGTTGAAAGTTTATTTGCAAGTTGACTTATCTTTTATGTTTATTTGGGGTACTTCTGCAATTAGTGAGTTTATTACGATGGCCATCGCTATTCCAATTGTATATTTACTTTCAAAACGTATAAATTTAGCGGTTGAAAAATAAAAGAATCTGTTAAAAAGATCAGGACTAATTTTGTCTTGGTCTTTTTTATTTCATGAAAAAAGACAATAAGAGGTTAGATTATTAGTTATTCACAATCTATTAAATTTTCAGATATGCAGTGTGGTATAATGTCGAAAAAATACGAATGCACTGCTATTTTGGGGGTATAATCATATGACTTGTCCACGTTATCCACATTATCCACAGAACTATCCACAAAAAGTATCCTCAAGCTTAACCGTTGCTGTTATCGACTTTTTAGTATCTATCCACATGATGCTTAAAATACTTGTGATTAATTTTATAATTGTATTTTAATTAAACGCATCCGTTGCTAAATAAGTTATAATAACGCTATAATTAAGAAAAGGAAGGTGACGGATTTAATGCCTATTAATATACCTAAAGGATTACCAGCTCGAAAACATTTAAAGCAGGAAAAAATATTTGTAATGGATGAAGATCGCGCGAAAACGCAAGATATTCGACCACTTAATATATTGATTTTAAATTTGATGCCTGAAAAAGAACGAACTGAATTACAATTACTTCGCTTACTCGGTAATACGCCGCTCCAAGTAAATATTACGTTTTTACATACGGCAACCCATGTCTCTAAAAATGTGAGCAAAACGCATTTGGATTCTTTTTATTATACTTTTGATGAAATAAAAGACCAGCGTTTCGATGGAATGATTGTAACTGGTGCACCAATCGAGCATCTTCCGTTTGAACAAGTGAATTATTGGGATGAACTGACAAAAATTATGGATTGGTCAATAAAGAATGTGACATCTGTGTTTCATATATGTTGGGGTGCACAAGCCGTTTTATATCACCTATATGGGATTGGAAAACGTGAATTAGATGAAAAATGTTTTGGCATATTTGAACATACGATGAAAGATCCGACAGTGAAATTGGTTCGTGGTTTTGGTGATATTTTCCTTGCACCGCACTCACGTCATACAGAAGTGATAGAAGATGAAGTTGCAGATCATCCGGATTTAGAAGTTTTGGCTTCTTCTTCCGATGCCGGAGTGTTTTTGATGAAGTCTAGAGATGATAAGCATATTATGGTTACAGGGCATCTTGAATACGATGCGACTACTTTAAAAGATGAATATGATCGTGATATAGCAAAAGGTGTCGATATTCAGTTGCCAAAAAATTACTTTCCAAATGATGATCCGGCAAAGATTCCACCAAATACATGGCGACCTCATACACATCTATTGTTTTTAAACTGGCTAAATTATTACGTTTATCAAGAGACTCCTTTCCAATGGGAATAAATTTTTGTTTGTTATGTAAAATATAGGGTATATAGTTAAAGGAGATATAAAGAAGGGAAGGGATTATAATGTCTAAAGAAGAACTAATTGAAGGACTAAACGTTGATTTGTCGCATGAGTATGGTGCAGCGATTCAGTATACATACAGTGCATCCGCTGTTACAGGTGTATACCGTCCTGCATTGAAGCCTTTTTTTGAAGAAGAAATTACAGACGAACTTGGACATGCTTTATATTTATCAGAAAAAATTAAATCACTTGGTGGCGTACCAACTACAAAAGCAGCAGATGTTCCGCAACCTGAAAATGTAAGAGATTTACTGGAAGCGGTATTGAAAGCTGAAACAGAAACGGTTGTCCGCTACGAAAAAAGAAAGAAACAAGCTGAAGAACTAGGATTTACAGAGCTCGCTGTTCAATTGGATGATATGATCAGTGATGAAACGAGACATAAAGAAGAAGTAGAAAAAATCTTATATGATGAGCGATTCTAAATATCAATCAGTATAATCAAAGGACCTTGGCGGCTAAAATCGTCAAGGTCTTTTAATATTAAAAATCCTTCCTCTCCTATGCAAGAGGAAGGAAGAAAAACTAATTTGAAAATCAAGCCTCTACTAGTTGACGCATTGTACCTTGTTTTTGTAAGTTAGTATGCCAAGATAAAGCTTTTTCTAAAACATGCGGTGTTTGCCCACCACGTTCTAAGGCTTCATTATAGTATTCCCAAAGTTGTTCGCGGTACATTGGGTGTGCACAGTTTTCGATAATTAGAGGAACGCGTTCTCTTGGAGCTAACCCACGTAAATCGGCATATCCTTGTTCTGTTACAATCACATCTACATCATGTTCTGTATGATCGACGTGAGAAGCGAATGGTACCACACTAGAAATATCACCGTTTTTGGCAATGGATTTGGTTACAAAAATAGCGAGTCTGCTATTGCGAGCAAAGTCTCCCGAACCACCGATTCCATTCATCATCTTCGTACCAGTAACATGTGTAGAATTCACATTACCATAAATATCGAGCTCTAATGCTGTATTAATAGCGATTAAACCAAGTCTACGAATGATTTCTGGATGATTTGAAATTTCTTGAGGACGCATAATAATTTTGTCCTTATAATCATCGAAGTGACTGAATACATCGTCCATTTTTTCTTCCGACAGTGTAATGGAGCAGCAGGAAGCCATATGTACTTTGCCAGCATCGATTAAATCAAAAACAGCATCTTGCAATACTTCTGAATACACTTCTAAGTTTTCAAACTCTGAATCCACCATGCCATGTAAAACTGCATTGGCTACGGAACCAATACCTGATTGTAGAGGAGCTAATTCTTTCGTTAGTCGCCCATCATCAATTTCACTACGTAAAAAGTCCATCAAATGATCTGCTATTACTTGTGTTTCTTCATCAGGTGAAATAATGGTAGAAGGAGAATCGAGTTGTTCTGTAAAGACGATTCCTCGAACCTTTTTAACATCCAAAGGAATACCTCTTTCTCCTATACGATCAGAAACATTTTCTAGTGGAATTGGTGCTCGTTCCCCTTGTTTGTTCAAACTATAGAGGTCATGCACGCCTTCTAAAGCTTGTGATTGTGCTAAGTTAATTTCAATGATAATGTTATCCGCATTTTCCGCAAAAGCAAGGGAATTGCCGATTGAGGTCGTTGGAATAATATAACCATCATCTGTAATCGCAATCGCTTCCAAAATGCAATAATCAATCTTTGCTATCGCATCTTGTCGCAATAATTCTGCAGTATGTGATAAATGTTGATCAACAAATAAATGATTACCTTCGTTGATATTATTTCGCATTGTTTTATCAGCTTGGAATGGTAATCGTTTATGAATCATACCCGATTCTGAAAAAAGTCTGTCAATATCTGAACCAAGTGAAGCACCAGTGAAAACGTTTACCTTGAATTGCTCATTTTTTGCTCGGTCAATCAATGCCATTGGGACTGCTTTCACATCTCCCGCACGTGTGAAACCGCTCAACCCCAATGTCATGCCGTCTGTTATCCATGAAGCTGCTTTTTCCGGAGAAACAACCCGATTTAATAAACGTTCATCCTTAATTCGTCGTTCTGTATGCTTAGTCATGTTATTACCTTCCTTTTCCCGTTCTTGTTACTTTCTATTTTACTGAACCGCTTTCATTTTTTGGCGATAATTGACGGAAAAAGATAAATTCTGTTTAGAAGACATAAATAACATGCTTTAAACAGAAAAAATGTACCGGATATGATCACTTTTTTACATATAATACATAGGTGAATAAAATATGGATCTATATTATTTAATAGATGTATCGAAAAGCATACTGGAATAGAGTGTTCTCTCATAGTAATAGTTAAAAAAAGAATGATTAAAATGTTATAAGGATAACCGATAATGCTTGGTCCTGTGTTATAATCAAGATACTTTAATTGAGGTGACATTGGTTTGATAGAAAATATAGTTATATTAATATTAATTGTCCTGATAGCATCTATGTTACAAACGAGTACCGGTTACGGATTCTCCATCATCGGTACGCCTTTTTTATTGATGCTTTATCCTGCTCATATGGCCATTCAAATGAATATTATTCTCTCCATTTGTTTATCCGCATTTATGATATTTAAAATTAGAAATGAAGTGGATAAAGCATTATTAATGAGATTGATTAAAGGGAGTATTTTAGGACTTGTTTTTGGTATTTTTGTATATCTTTATTTAGATATTCAATTATTAAAAATGACTGTTGGTGTGATTATTCTCATTTTAACAATCCTTCTTATTTTTAAATTAACGATAAACCGATCGAGAAATAAAGATTTTTTGACTGGAGGGGTTTCAGGAGTCCTGACAACAAGTATCGGTGTGCCGGGTCCTCCTTTGCTGCTCTATTTTTCTGGAGCAGGTATCGATAAAACAACGTTACGAAGTACAACATTGGCTTATTACTTATTTGTTTATTTCGCTAGTTTAGTGATGCAAATATCGTTTGGCGGTACTAGCAAGGAGACATGGGGATTTTCCTTATTAGCTATCCCCCCATTATTTGCAGGAATTGTGTTAGGGCAGTTCCTATTTAAGTGGATCAGCCAGTACATATTTTTGATGATTACTTATATTATTTTGATTTTTACAGGTATCTATTTAATCATCACAAGTTTATGAATAGCATCTTAAGTGTCGTATGAAACTTTTAATACAATCGAAACTTTATTAATGCACGTTTTTGTATAAATGAAGTTAGTATAGGAAGATATATTTTTTTATGTGCCCGTTGTATAAGTAATTCCTTTAAAATGGGCAGTTATCTATTCTTTTACGACTATTGTTTATAAAATTTACGAAAACGGTAAGTTATCATTATATTTACGACCATTAGATAAAACTTTTATTGGAACGGTCAGTAATAAGTTTTTCAGTCAATGTATTTTTTATCTCAAGATATAGTTTGCTTGTTTTGTATCAGTAAGCGCGCTTGTTAGGGAGAAAGGTGCATTTAAAATCCCAGTAGTTTCCTGAAATAACTGGAGTACGATTGACTTACCGGAATTTGTTCACCGTTCTCCATTTCTAATAAAAAAGTAGAATGAGTGTCGGGCAAAATTTCTTTTATATGATGCACATTCGCAATGAACGACCTGTGACATCTGATAAACATTTCTTTAGGCAATACATATTCAAACTCCTGCAATGTTTGATTATGTGTTCCCTGGAATGACTCGGTGATAATATGCGTTTTCCGGTCCTTTACTTCTAAATAAATTACATCATAAAAAGGTAATGGTTTCCAGCCATCTTCTGTTCGTACTGTAATGACTGACTTTCCTTCTGTGACTGTTGGATAAACGGCAAGCACCGTTCCATTTATCTTATTCTTGTCTCTGATTGGTGCCGCCATGCCATGATAAGGCACTCCGTAAATATCCCTACTAATATATTCAGAAATTTTCTGGCCTGATGTAAGTGCTTTATGAGCAAGCGTCCCTTCTTTGATTATATCCCCTGATTTTATTTTCAAATCAATTCGTTTACTTGGACGAAAATATAAGTATTTTTCTTCATCAGTTATGCCGATTGAAATTTCATCGGAAAATAATTCTCCCAACACGTCAAATAGAGATTCAGTAGAAAAATGCTTCATTAAGAATACCTCCTCGATTTTCATTATACAATAGAAAAAAGAGGAGAAGAAGTTTTTATCAGTGATGCTCTTGATGTAACAATAAGCAGCAAAATAAATTTATTTAATCTAAACATGCCTTGTCGTACTGATAAATCATGGTAAAATTGAAGTTAATCATAAATAAAGGGAATCACTATTCTAAAAGTAGAAGAAACCGCTATTGTACTGATTGATTTACAGGGGGAAACTGGTACAAATGGTTTATGAAAGTGAGACATTACTTGATCAAATGACCAAGCTAGTTAAAAGGAGCAAAAGTTTTGGGGGCTTCAATCACATGAATGGAACAATATCCACAGGGGCTTGGTTCGACCTTGAATCCAAATTTTAAGGAGATAAGCAAGATTATAAAATAGTATTATAATATTTTGATAAAGACATGAATCTATTGTTTCCAATTAACTCCATCAAGAAATAATGGAGACATTAGACCTGAACAAGTGTGTGTTACTAATTGAAAACGATAACAAAGAGTGAGTAATTTGTTTAAAGTTTCTAATGAATAACTTGCTGTAATCTATTTTATAGCTGTTAAAGGAGTAATTAAACTTGAAGAAGGAAGAGATAGAAGTATTTAAAGACCGTTTTTCTGCTATAAAGGATTATATTTACTTTGATAAGCAGGAGTTCCTTCGTGAAAAAACAACACATCCATCAAAATTAAGTCAAATGATTAAAGAGGCAAATGAACTTTTAAAGGATTGTGCTGTAGAGGATCTGTATTTTCTTAACGGAGCTATAGGCAATTTATATCGGATAAATGGACAACCTCAAAAAGCCATTCAATATTTAACAGATTGCTTGAAGATTGCTGTTGAAGTAAAAAATATAAGAAAAGAAATTATTGCGTTAATTCGGCTTGGAGAGGCACTTAAATATAATGGTCTGCATCAAAGAGCAATAGAACTTTTTAACAAAGCACTAGATTTGTGTAAGACGCATAATATTGATGAATATGAAGATTTTGTTTGGCAGCATAAAGGGAAATGTCTGATGGAACTAGAAAGATTAAATGAAGCTGAAGAATGCTTTATGAAATCGTTTGAAATAAGGAGAAAAAAGGGAAATGATGCTTTAATGCATTCTACTCAACAAGCTATTAATTTATTAAAGAAACTGAGCTAAAATCTGTAAGGGGGTGATAATGTGAAGTTAGGACTTAAGCGTGGCGAAGTAAAAGTACAACCATATAATGTTCAATGGGTGGGGGAGTTTCAGAAGGTAAAACAAGAAATTCTGGAAGTAACTTCTATACCGAAAAGTCATATTGAGCATATTGGCAGTACGTCTATAAAGGATATGATGGCTAAGCCTATCATAGATATAGTAATAGGTGTAAATGATATCACAAACATTGATCGAAATGTTTTTCGAGGGCTAAAAAAGACTGGATTTTTAAGGCTAAAAGTAGAACGGCCAAATGAAATAGTCCTTGCTAAATTTACAGATGATACGTATAAGGAAAAGACCCACTTTATTCATTTGGTTGATTATAATAAAGACCTTTGGAAAAACTTTATCTTTTTTAGAGATTACTTGAATGCGAATGAAGTTGTACGAAAGCAATATGAAAAGTTAAAGCTAGAATTTCTTGAACAAAAAAGCGGTGGAATAGAAGCATATACAGATTATAAAGAGCAATTTGTGAAAGACATCTACGCAAAGAGAGTCTGATATTTTTGAGTGAAATATATAAAAGAGAGGGCGGGAATGATGGATTTAACTATTCTGAATTCCATTAGAACTAATAACTTTAATGATGAGGACGTAATGCAAAAAATCATGGAAATGTGGCAAAACGCTTCAGCTGATTTGTCGGGCCATAAAGGTAATACATACGGTCTGTATTACGCATACGAATCAGATTATAAAGGTGATTATACATTAGGTGTTGCAATAAAGAAAGAGTGCGATTCATCTATCACAATCCCAGCTGATACAAAGTTTGAAATATTCAAGGTGGATGCGGATGATGAACAAGGTATTATCAATATGTGGAATGACATATGGAATAAAGAAGAAGAAGGGAAACTAAATCGAGCTTATACGTATGATTTTGAAAAGTACTATCCAGATGGAAACATTGATATTTATATTGCTGTAAATGAAAAGCATCCTTTATAAAATTAATTTGCTATAAAGATATACTGAAATGGGAAATATATTATAGAAAAACGACTGAGATTCATGGGATTTAGCTTGTTAACTTCAAATCATTTATATTTGTTATCTCATTAGTAAAAAGAATTTAAAAATAAACACCGAAAATAATGTTTAAATTGAGAATATTCCGGGAATATGATTATATAGATTCTTCAAAATATGTCCGGAGGTGTAACAATGGCGATTCAAATTTTGGGGACTTATCCCTCTGAACAAGAGGCAATAACATCGGTCGAGGTTCATGCTTTGGCAGGGCTTCGCGAAGATAATATTACGTTATTTGCGAATACGGAAAATGCGAAGTCATTGGAAAACCATACACAAGTTACAGTCAAGGCAAATCAGCCGATGGAAGACGAAGCGGACAGCAGCTGGATGGATAAGATAAAAGATATGTTTTCGAATGATGAAGATTTTGACCTTCATTCGGAGGAGCAATTGAGGGACTTTGGTTTAACAAGTGATGAAGCTTCAAAATGTCTAGAAGCCGTCGAGGCGGGAAAAATTGTTGTATTTGCGGATGATGAAATACGAATGGGTCACAGCGAAGATGTAATAAGTAATTAAAATATGATTATAGAACTATTAAATCATATATATTGAAAAAGAGCATTCTAGCCATTGAACTGCCCCCTGTCAAGTAGACAGGTAAAAAAACAATTTTTTGTGCCATGCATGAATTTCATGCATGGCTTTTTTTATGCTGGAATTTTCAATCCCATATTCAATGTCACGCGCTTTGTATTATAAAATGCCACAAATGACTTAATATCCTTCTTCAATTCTTCGAATGTGTTATAAGTAGTTAATCGATACATCTCTTCTTTGATGATGCCCCAAAAATTTTCCATGGGACCGTTATCAATACATTTACCAACACGAGACATGCTATGGATAATTTGGTGTTTTTCTATGAAATGTTTAAAACCATAGGATGTATATTGAAAACCACGATCACTATGAAATAAAGTTTTTGTTGGAATAATAGTATCTTCGATTTGAGTGACTGTATCTCGGACTAATGCATTGTTATTATGTTTGGATAATTTGTATGCTACAATTTTATTTTCACCATAATCCAAGACTGCACTAAAGTAAGCTTTTGAATGTTTTCCGTACTTGAATTCAGTGATATCTGTTAATAAAACTTCCATTGAATTATAATCAGCTTGGAACTCTCTATTTAATATATTTCCAGCTATATGATGCGGTTTATGTGGCTTATAGGCATAACGTTTCCTTCGAATAACGGCTTTTAAGTTCAATAACCGCATCAAACGATACACGCATTTATGGTTTACTTGAGCATTAAGATAATGATTCAAATAGATTGTCATTCGACGATAGCCATAAATCCCTTTGTATTCGTCATATACTTTTTGAATACAATTGATCAAGTGTCTTAATCGCTTCTCTGTTTTTGTTGGGTTCCGATGGAACCATTTATAATAACCTGAACGACTGATGCCTAAAGCTTCACAAAGGAAAGTTATTTTGAATCCTTGTTTTTGAAGCTTTTCAATGGTTTGGTACTCTGCCTCATGTTGTGTTTGGGTGACATCAACTCTCTTTCTACTTTTTCTAACTTTTTTAGTGCAGCGTTCTCCGTTTCAAGATATTCATTTCGAGCTTTTAATGCTTCAATTTCCGTTCGTATTTTTTCCTCGTCTGTTTGGATTTTGTCTGGTTTTCCACGACCACGTCCATCTATCAGTCCGTCAGGACCGTGTTTCTTATACTTTTGTACCCATGAATAAACATTATTATAAGAAACTTGGTATTTTTCTGCTGTATCTTTATATGATAGGTTATTAGCTAAATAGGATTTGACAATTTTAATCTTTTCGTCATGCGTCGTTTTTCTACTTTTCATTGTATACACCTCAGGTTTTGGAGAATAATTTTTTAATCCTTTACCCTCAGTATACTTGATAATCCATTTCCGAACAGTCCCATGAGATAGAATATTATATTTATGAGCCAATTTACTGGCAGAAACCCCTTTATCTATGTGCTCTTTCACAAGAGATTCCTTAAATTGTTTACTATAATGATTATTTTTTCTTCTCGTTTGAATCCCAGCAAGACCGTGTTCTTGATATTTTAATACTTTTTTATTAAATGTAGACTTATTAAGCAATAATCCATTTGCTTTAGTTAATTCACTATGACTTCGTCCTTCATCAAGGTACATTTTAATATATCGTTCAAGTTGCTCACTAGAATGTTTGCTATTAGAACGCATAAAAAAACCCCCCTAAAGTAGATTTTGTTTTTTTAAATGTCTACTTTAAGGGGAGCATATCATTATATTTCTGTGTTTTTTTATTTTCAACAAGCAGTCTTATTAATCTAAAAGCATAGTTCCTTTTTCTTGTAAATTAATATGCCAATCAAATGCTTCAGGCAAGATATGTGGTGTATTTCCTCCGGCAAGTAATGCTTTATTTAAATAATTAAAAGCTTGTTGCTTATATGTTGGATGCATACAATTATTGATAATTGATTCAGCAGTTTCTCGCGGATTAAGTCCTCTTAAATCTGCATATCCTTGCTCAGTAACAATTAAGTCAATGTCATGATTAGGGTGATCAATATGTGAAGCAAATGGTACAATAGTAGAAATATTCCCTTCTTTTGCAATTGATTGGGTTACAAATATTGAAATCCGTGCATTTCTTGTAAAATCACCTGATCCGCCAATTCCGTTCATAATATGTGATCCATTTAAATGAGTTGAATTAACATTTCCATAAATATCAATCTCAATTGCTGTATTAATTGCAATGACACCTAAGCGCCGAATTACTTCAGGATTATTTGATATTTCTTGTGGTCTAATTAAAATTTTATTACGATGTTTTTTTAAATCTTCAGCTAACGTGTCATATCTTTTTTCAGATAATGCTAAAGCAGTGGTTGAGACGAATTTAACGACACCCGCTTCGATTAAATCAAACATACCATCTTGTAAAACTTCTGAAGAAACTATAATATCACGAAAATGAGAATCTTTCATTCCGTTTAGAACAGCGTTTGCTACTGAACCAACACCAGATTGTAATGGAGCGAGTTCTTTAGTTAATCGTTTAGCTTCAATTTCATCATCAAAAAAATTAAGTAAGTTGCTTGCAATTTGCTCAGTTGCTTGATTTGGTTCAAATAAAGGGGTAGGTGTATCATTTTCTTCTGAAATAATAACTCCACAAACTTTATCTAAATCAATTTTCAATCCAGGGCTTCCAATTCTATCTTCTGCATGCATTAAAGGGATTTCTTGTCGTTTTCCTTGGTCATTTGGAATATAAATATCATGAAGACCTTCATATTCCTCTGGTAAATTTAAATTGATTTCAATAATTATATGTTTAGCTTGTTCAGCAAAAATAGGTGTATTCCCAACAGAACCTGATAAAATTAATTCACCATTTTCAGTAATTTTTGTAGCTTCGATAATAGTGTAATCAATTGGCCCATAAATCCCTTGTCTGAGTGTTTCACCAGTTTGTGATAAGTGTTCGTCTATGTAGTTTACATGATGGTTATTTATCTTGCTTCGCAAGGTTGGATGAGCCTGATAGGGGATACGTTTATTAATTAAACCTGCTTCAACCATTGAGCCATCACCTTCAGATCCAATTGAAGCCCCTGTGTATAAATCAATACTAAAAGATTCTTTATTACCTCGTTCAGCTAACTTTTTTAGAAAAAGTGTCGGTTCACCGAACAAAGCAAAACCACTTATTGCAATTTTCATTTTATCTTTTATTAATTTAGCAGCTTCTTCTGGAGTAATCACTTTATTTAATAAAGTTTGATTTTTAATTCTGTCTTTCATTTATAAAAGCTCCTTTAAAATAATACATATTGATATTATATCATGGCTAAAATCAAAGTAAACGTTTTCAATACATGCCTAATACAAACGTATTAGATTGATAATTTAATATAATTTATATATTCACTAAGTAAATTAATATTAGTTGTTTCACTGAGGATTCTAGACCCTACCACGTCTTCGATTTCATTAAAAAGTAAATTACCTTCTTTATCAATTAAAAAATCTATTCCAACAAGTCCAAAATCAAAATGATTAATTATTTTATTTATTATTTTAACTTCATTTGTAGTGAGATGATAAAGAAATGCTGATCCACCAAGTTTAAAATTAGCACGAAAATCATTATTATTTACTCTTAGTACTGCAGCAATAATCTGTTTCCCGATTACGAAAACTCGTAAATCCTTACCCATTTGAGATTGAATAGCTTGAATAACAAAATCTTCATTATTAATTTTTAATTGGCTATTTAAGTAGTCTTCATTATTTTCAATTAAAAAAACTTCACTACCACTTCGTCCATTAATCGTTTTTAAAATAAATGGATAGGGAAGAGGAGGTGTTTTCGGATATGATTCATAATGAAATGTTTTAACAGCAGGGATACCAAGTTTAGCGACTTCAATATGTGTAGCTGATTTATCATTACAAATAATCGATGTTTGATAATTATTGAAACAAGGTATGTTTTGAGCAGTAAAATGTGCTTGTAATGTAGATTCAATCGTACGGATAATACAAAAGTTAGGTAAATCAATATGTTTATTTTCATAATATGTAAAATAATTTCGTCCATCGATACCAATTAATAGTTCTTCTCTCAAAATTAATTTTAACAGAATATTTTGTTGCTTAGCTTCCTCGATAAACCAAGTAATATAAGACTGATTTTTAGATGCATCTTCTTTTTTATAAATTAACCAACCTATTTTCATTTAATCATCTCACGATCAATATAATCAAGCATATAATCAGCTA
>DATGUH010000059.1:0-34889 GCA_035301445.1 Pseudogracilibacillus sp.
AGACCGGAGGTTTGCCTAAAGCTTCCTTCAGATTCCACATCACTATGGACACCCTTGCTGTTGGCTATGTGCTTACCGCTACAAGGTCGCACTTGGGACTTGCACCCATTAGAGTTCGCCCATGCTGGGCGAACTAAAAAAATGGTACAGAATACGAATTTCTGTACCATTTTATTTTAAATATATTCTACTTTATGTTTTAACCGTAATTTATCAGCAACCATAGCGATAAATTCTGAATTAGTTGGTTTTGCTTTTGATACATTAATTGTGTAACCAAAGAGTTCTGTAATCGAATCAATATTTCCTCGGTTCCAAGCAACTTCTATTGCATGTCTAATCGCACGTTCTACACGAGAAGCCGTTGTCGAATATCTTTTGGCTATATCAGGATATAAGATTTTTGTTATCGACCCTAATAACTCAATATCATTGTATACCATCGTTATTGCTTCCCTCAGGTACATATACCCTTTAATATGTGCTGGAACGCCTATATCATGCATAATCGATGTTATATTGGTTTCTAAATTATGTTCATTCTTAGGTGTTGGAGATGATTTAGGTGTTGTGCCTACTTTAATATGTTCTGTTGTTCCATTTACTTCTCTTATTTTGTCCGCAAGGTTATTGAAATCAAACGGTTTCAAAACAAAATAAGAAGCTCCGTATTCTACAGCCTTCCGCATGACGTCTTCCTGTCCAAAAGCAGTTAACATGATAATATTCGGCATATGTTCTCGTTGTTCTTCTCGTAATTGCTGCATGACACCTAGCCCATCGAGTAAAGGCATAATCATATCAAGTAATAAAACATCCGGTTCATGTTCTTTCAGCAGCTCCATACAATCTTTCCCATTTTGTGCTACTCCTATCACTTCCATATCTGGTTCATGATTAAAGTATTCCTCCATAACATGTACTAATTCCCGGTTGTCGTCGACAATACAAATTGATATTTTCTCCAAGTTCCCCACACCTTACCTTTTCTAAAAATATTCTGTATATATGTTGTATTCGACATTCTAAATAAAAATCCTGTATATTTTTGATTTTTTCTTTTACAACAAAAACATACAGGAAATAAATCCTGCATGTCATTATTTTAACTTGCTTTTTGTTCTGAAGTTTCTTTTTCTAATATATCTGCTTCTTCGAGCATCCATTGAACATGTACCCCATATCCTGATGTTGGGTCGTTAACAAAAACGTGCGTAACAGCACCCGCTAATTTTCCATCTTGTATAATTGGGCTACCACTCATACCTTGAACAATGCCACCTGTTTTTTCTAAT
The DNA here is from genome assembly GCA_035301445.1 of Pseudogracilibacillus sp. Lineage (GTDB taxonomy): Bacteria > Bacillota > Bacilli > Bacillales > Amphibacillaceae > Pseudogracilibacillus. The sequence goes on from DATGUH010000059.1 coordinate 1,296, forward strand.
AATTGTTTGTCTGTTACTTTAATAACCATTCCTTTTGTTCCCGGATGATTCTGACGAACGGAATTGACGATTTCAATATCAAATTTTTGTACTTCATCGCCTTCTAATACAGTTAAGATTTGTGCTGGACCTTCTTTAACCTCTCCTGGAAGTGCAACTGGTAAAGGTTTTTGGTTATTTTCTACTAAATTCTCCGGCTTTAATTTGCCATATATACCAAAAGGCGTGTTTTTAGTAATATTTCCTAAAGATTGATCATCCATAGAAAACTTGGCTTGTTTTTCACCAGGTATTCCTTCATTACCTTTTTCTATGGAGGTAACGGTGGAATTGACAATTTTTCCATTATTAATTTCAAGTGGTTTTTTTGTATTTGCATCAGAGATTGTATGGCCAAGTGCACCATATTTTCCTGTATCTTCTTCATAAAAAGAAATGGTTCCAATTCCAGCAGCTGCATCGCGAATATATAAACCAATTTGATACGTTTTATTTCTTTTATCTAATATGGGATTAATATTTGTGTCAATAACTTCTTTACCACGTTTTAATTTAACATGAATTGGTTTATTATTTTTACCAGCCTTTTTAATGATTGGTTTCACATCTTTCATTTGTTTGATATTGCTACCATTCATTTCAACAATGACATCTCCTACTTGAATATTAGCTTCTTCTGCAGGTGAATCCTCTTTTTTCTTATCTTTATTGATTAAATGATGGCCTACTACTAAAGCGCCTGTTGTTTGTAATTTGACCCCAACTGATTGTCCTCCTGGAATAACTTTTGTATCCTTTAGTACTTCTACATCCACTTTTTTAACTGGTACGTCTGCGGCTGTATATACAAGTTGACTTGAGCCTTTCGATTGCGGACTTAATTTGTTCTCATCCAGATCCACTTGTTCATTTTCCTCAAGTGTTAGTACTGAACTTGGAGTTGGTAATTGAATTGCCTGTTGATCAGCAAATGTAACAATCTTTTCGGGAATCATTATAAATTGCTTCATATCGTTTAAAAATGGAAAAGATACAAATAATATAAGCATGACGATACCGATATAAATTCTTATTTTTCTCGGTGTTTTCACATGTTCCACGCTCCTCTTTCTCTTTATTGGGCTTATACGCTTAAATATCGGTTGAATGTTGAATTCATGCGTTTTTTAATGTATCTTTAATTTGACCTAAACCCCAACTTTTTAAACGAGAGAAAGAATAGAAATCATGAAGAACATTCCCATGCATACACAAAAAAATCCAACAGTTTGTGCTGTTGGATAGGTAAAATGATTAAGAAGAAACTGCTTCCTTGTATGTATCTGTCATCTCAAGCAATTGTTCAGCATGCTCAAGTGCAGCATTTGTCAGTTCATTGCCAGTTATCATTTTGGCAAGTTCATGTATCTTATCGTCATTATCCAACTGCTTAATGGTTGTCACTGTTCTATTGTTTCTTTCTGCTTTTTGAATAACAAGATGATTATCACACATAGCCGCAACTTGTGATAAATGAGTAATGCCGAGCACTTGAGTTGATTTCGAAATCTGATACATTTTTTCCGCAATTGACTGGGCTACTCTTCCACTGACTCCTGTATCAATTTCATCAAATATTACTGTACTTATTTCATCATGTGCTGCAAAGATTTTATTGATTGCTAGCATAATGCGAGACAATTCACCACCGGATGCTGTTTTAGATAAAGGTTTAAGTGGTTCGCCTTTGTTGGAAGACAACATAAATTCGATATGGTCAATGCCATCCATTCCTAAACTTTCCTCTACTTTCATATCTACAGAAAAACGGGCATCTGGTAAGTATAAATCCTGCAGTTCCTTCTCCATCAAAGAGATCAGTGATGTAGCAGTTTCTTTTCTTATTGCTGTCATGTTTTCAGCTTTTTTTAATGCTAAAGCTGTTTGTTCTTCTATTTGCACTTTTAAGTGTTCGAGATGATGGTCTTTATTTTCAAGTGTTTGCAGTTCTTTACTGATTTTTGTTTGATATTGAAGCATTTCTTCTACAGTAGCTCCGTATTTTTTCTTGAGTCGATTTAACTCAGCTAAACGTGATTCAATTTCATTTAATCGATCCTCATCGTAGTACATACTGTCTTTATAATCGCGAAGATCAAAGCTCATTTCTTCTAATTGATAAAAAAGATTTGTCATCTCTGTTCCTTTTGCTTCCATATCTTCATTTAAATTACCGACTTCTGTTAACTGGTCTTTTGCAATTGTCAGTTGCTCTAAAACTTTACCATCACCGTGTAAAACATAATACGATTGTTGAACCGCTTGATAAATTTTTTCAAAATGTTGTAATTGATCTCTTTCTTCTTGTAAAATATTGTCCTCATCTTCAGTTAATGCTGCTTGTTCAAGCTCATTTAATTGAAATGAAAGGAGGTCTATTCTCTGAGCAGTTTGTTGTTCATTTTCAGCGAGTTTATTGTAGTCATTTTGCAACGCTTTCAGTTTTTCATATTCCTTTTGATAAGCTTTTTTAACGGGGGAAATTTTCTCAGTTCCAAATTGATCGAGTAAATATAGATGATTGTTTACGTCCATTAAGTGAATGGTATCATGTTGGCTGTGAATAGAAGCAAGCATTGTCCCGAAAATTTTCAAAATGGATAATGTAACGATTTTTCCATTTATTTTACATATACTCTTTCCTTTACTTGTTATATTTCGCTCTAATACTAACATGTCATCTTGCAATGCGATGTCGTATTCTTGTGCAAATTGTTTCAATCGTGAATAACTTTCATCTACATAAAACAATCCCATAATTTCTGCCTTTTTTGCACCATGACGAACATATTCCACTGAGGCTCTAGCACCTGTTAATAGCTGTACTGCATCTATAATAATTGACTTTCCCGCGCCAGTTTCTCCTGTCATAATCGTCAATCCTTCATCAAATGTAACAGACAAATCATCAATAATCGCAAAATTTCGGATCGTTAGTTCAGTTAGCAAAATAATTTTCCCCTTTCTAGCTGTTCATGATTAGAGCATATCTAAAAAACGATCACTAACCGTTTCAGCATCTTCCTCTTTTCGACAAATGATTAAACAAGTATCATCGCCACAAATAGTGCCTAAAATCCCTTCCCAGTCCAAATCATCGACTAACACACCAATTGCATGTGCGTTGCCTGGTAATGTTTTTAACACGATAAAATGATTGGCATAATCAATGCTTACAAAAGCCTCCATAATTAATCTTTTGAGTTTATGACGTGGATTTGTACGCTGTTCATTTGGCGTACTATACTTGTATCTGTCATTTGCAGCGGGTACTTTTACTAAATGGAGTTCTTTAATATCACGCGAAACAGTTGCTTGAGTTACATTAAAGTCAAGATCTCTTAATCGATTAACAAGTTCATCCTGTGTTTCAATTTCATTATTTTGAATGATTTCTCTAATTTTTAGATGACGTTTAAGCTTACTCATAATGTACCCCCAAAATCACTTTTTCTGAAAACTGTCATGTGCTTCTTTAATGACCTCATTTATCTGCTCATCTGATAAACCGACATATGGAGCTTCACTCTGTTGGAAATGTGCAAGAAACTCAATATTCCCTTCACCACCAGTAATTGGTGAAAAAGTGAGTTCTTTAGAGGAAAAACCTGATTCCGTAGCTATATGAAGAATATCCTTGATAACTTTTTTATGAATCGCCATATCACGAATAATACCCTTTTTGCCGACTTCTTCACGTTTAGCCTCAAATTGTGGTTTAATGAGTGAGACAAGATCACTGTTGGATTGAACTACTTTATTTAAAATAGGTAATATATGCCGAATGGATATAAACGACACATCCATCATAGCAAAATTAGGTTGTCCATTTTGAAATAATGTTTCTGTTACATAACGAAAGTTCGTTCGTTCATGTACCTCAACTTGTGGATGGTTACGGATTTTCCATGCTAGTTGATTATATCCTACATCTACTGCATATACATATGTTGCTCCGTTTTGAAGCGCACAATCTGTAAAGCCACCTGTTGAGGCACCCACATCGACAATTGTTTTATTTTTTACGGAGACATCAAATGTATGGAGTGCTTTTTCCAATTTTAAGCCACCACGACTTACATAAGGTGGTCGTCCTTTTATATGTAATGGTATATCAATTTTCACTTTCATTCCAGGCTTGTCCATTCGCTCGTTCTGAGAAAAAACAAGTCCAGCCATAATCATTCTTTTTGCTTTTTCTCTTGTGTCAATTAAATTTCGGTTTACTAACAATACGTCCAGTCTTTCCTTCGTCATTATTTAAAACCCTCTGCTTATTTTTTCGTTTTAACTTTCTGGCGTTGTACAATTTTTATTTTTAAATAGTGATCCATAAAAAATAAAAACTTACCCGCTAATAATATAATACTTGTGGAGGAATGAATAGCAAAATGTTTTCCAAAGGCTTTCCCACCAACAGTAATAGCAGCGATTAGACTTGGAAGCAAAATATTTAAAACGATTTGCATGGATGAATAATCATGCTGCTCTAATATTTTTGTTATCTCGACAATAACGATAGTAATGGCACTACCACTTACGATACCGGAAATATCACCAATCACATCATTACAAAAGCTTGCAAATTTATCTGCATGCTTCTGAATATAAACAGCTTCTTTAGCACCATTTACCTTTTCTGCTGCCATTGCATGAAGCGGTTTATCACTTGCGGCAGTAGAAGCAATCCCCAGCATGTCGAAAAATATACCAATGAGTACAATCAATAAAACGATAAACAAACCTACTACCCAGGAAACATTGCTTAATAAGGATGAGGAAAAACTTGAAAAAATAGCCGCTAACACTAGTGTGATAACGGCTATGGTTAAACTGAATTTAATGGAACCTTTTATTTTATCATTCATTTACATCTACCTTAATCCATATAGATATGTATGTAGAATGGTCATTTAAAAAGTTAAGACTGCGGCTTAGGTCCAGTTGGTTTTCCCAAGTAGATACCCGATGTTGCCACCAAGGCAGTTCCCTTTTAAATCTACTTTAACTTGTCGCCAAAAGTTAGACTGGATTACCACTCAGTCCGCACTATAATCCTTTTTAAATGTCAATCAATGAACAGCCTAGGAGCTTTCCTCTATAGTCTTTATCACTATTCCTAGCCTCTTTTGCAGTTATGATTTCATAGAGGTAAAAATGTTTTTGAGTGGCCTGCTCAAAAATCATTTCCATTAACTCTAATCCCCTCATAAACCACTCAAGGCAGGCTACGCTGTCTATTAGAAAAAGACAAATTGGAAATGTCTTTAGACAGGTTCATACCCCACTCCATGGAAGAAGCCCGTTAAGACTCTCCCACAGATATGGGCCTCCGCGGTTAATGGGTCAACGCCCACATGCCTTTGTGGATCGCCCAAAAACCTTAACTTCCAGCACTGACCCAAGGCTGGGCGCCTCAAGCCGGCACAAGAAACTTCATCGATATGCCCTTTGGCAGATTTTTAGCCCCGCCTTCAGAATAGGAGGACTAACTAGGATACTGCACCATTCTATACTATATATAATTATAGCATAGGTGAACGTATAAATCCATTGATATTACTTCCATTACTTTCCTTTTATATTTATATTAATGATCTCTTTGACCAAAATAGTACAGTAATTCAGAAAGTAATGTTCCATTTGCTTTAGATGCATCCAATGCTTGTTCGGCACTTTTTATATAATGTTTTTTTTGATTGATTGCACCATCTAATCCGAGTAATCCTGGGTAAGTACTTTTGTCATTTTCTTGATCACTTCCTACTGGCTTACCCAATTTTTCCGGATCACCCACTAAATCTAGTATATCGTCTTGAACTTGAAATATAAGTCCAAGATAGTATGCAAACTGCTTAAGATGTTCCAGTGTATTTTTGGATACTCCCGCTAAGTAAGCACCTGTTAAAATGGCAAATGTAATTAATTGTCCTGTTTTATATTCGTGTATCTTTTCTAAGTCTTGTATATTAAGCGTTTTTCCTTCGCCTTCCATATCTAAAATTTGACCTGCAACCATTCCAGCCGGACCACTTGATTTTGCTAATGATTGAATAACATAAACCTTTTCTTTATCAGATAAGTGTTCATCTTCACTTATTAATTCAAAACTATTCGTCAAAAGCGCATCTCCCGCTAAAATAGCGGTAGCTTCATCGAATTTTTTATGATTAGTTGCTACTCCTCTACGCAAATCATCATCATCCATAGCCGGTAAATCATCATGAATTAGAGAATAGGTATGAATCATTTCAAGTGCCATAGCTGTTTTCTTAGTTTTTGATATGCTATTATCCGTAAATGAACTGTAACTTGCGAATAATAATACAGGTCGTAAACGTTTGCCGCCTGCAAGTAAAGAATATAGCATCGAGTTTTTTAGTTGCTCTGGTATTTCACAATGTTCAAAATGTGACTGAAAAGCATTATCCGTTAAACGTTTGCTTTCTTCTATAAATGAATCAACTTTATTTGTCATTGATTCTAATCCCCCTGTACGTCATCAAATGGTTCAAGTTTTCCTTCCTCATTCATCACTTTCACCATTTTGTTTTCTGCATTTTTCAATTTATCATCACAGGATTTTGATAGCTGCATACCTTCCTGATATAGTTCAATCGCTTTTTCGAGTGGTACTTCTTCTTTTTCTAATTCTTGTACAACTTTTTCTAACTTTTTCAAAGCTGTTTCAAATGTCATTGATTCATCTGCCATCTTTCTCATCCCTCCATACTTCTTGAATAGAACATGCTAAAGTTCCATCTTTCAATTTAAAAGTTACATCATCTCCTGGATATAAATATGCTGTTGAGGAAACAATATCACCATCCATATTGTATGGAATCGCGTAACCTCTTTTCATGATTTCAAGCGGATTTAAGAGAGCAAGTTGATGGATATATAGCTGTAATTGCTGTTTTTTTGCTTGTAAAATCTGTTTTGACTGTCTATCTAATCGACGTGTCAATTCCTTTTTCGTTTCATTTAATTGCTGATATTGCTTTTTTGGATTCAAGTGTGAAAAACGAATAGATAAAGATTGATACGTATGTAAACGATTTTGATATATTCTTTTTAAATGGTGGAGCATATCATCCGTTAATTTATCTAAATATTGTTCTTTTTCTCTAAACAGGCGGTTAGGTCTCTGTAAATTGGAAACATAATTCTCCAATTCATTTTTATAAGTTTGAATTATATATTGCGTTGAACGAGTAAGTGTTGCTTGCATTTGCCTTAAATGTGTATTTATATCAATTAATGATGGTGCAGCAAGTTCAGCAGCTCCTGTAGGTGTAACTGCTCTTACATCGGAAGTGAAATCACTTATAGTGAAATCCGTTTCATGTCCAATCCCACTTATAACAGGAATGTCTGAGTGAAAGATAGCTTTTGCCACCCTTTCATCATTAAAAGCCCATAGATCTTCAATTGATCCTCCACCACGACCGATAATAATTGTATCAAAAGTATGCATGTGATTCACTTTTGATATGGCGGTTAAGATGGAATTTACAGCTTCCTCTCCTTGAACCATTACAGGAATAACTGTTAATTGAACAATTGGGAACCGACGTTTTAAAGTGGAAATGATATCCCTTATAGCCGCACCTGTTGGTGATGTAATAATAGCAATATTTCCTGGAAACGCGGGAATCTCCTTTTTATACTGCTGATCAAAGTAACCTTCCTTTTCCATCTTTTCTTTTGTTTGTTCATAAGCAGCATACAATGCGCCCTTACCATCGGGTTCTAGTGAGCGAATATAAAGCTGATATTGACCAAAAGCCTCAAAAACAGATACATTCCCCTCAATCAATACCTGCATACCATCTTCCGGCAAGAACTTCAAATGTCTATTATCAGATGCAAACATCACTGCCCTAATTTGAGCACCTTGATCTTTGATGGTCATATACATATGCCCCCGGCTATGATGTTTAAAGTTTGATATTTCACCTTTAATCAAAACTTGTTTAAGATGTGGGTCAATATCCATTTTTTTCTTTAAATATTTCGTCAGTGCAGTAACGGTAATATACTGATTACGCAATATTTTTCAATCCTTTGCAAGCCTTTATCGTATTATAAAGTAACATCGTAATCGTCATTGGTCCAACTCCGCCGGGAACAGGTGTTATGTAGCCAGCTTTTTCTTTTACCGATTCAAATTCAACATCACCTGTTAACTTCCCATCCTCTGTACGATGAATACCAACATCAATAACAGCTGCACCTTCTTTTATAAACGAAGCGTCAACAAAATGCTGTTTGCCTACAGCTGCAATAACAATATCTGCCTCGTTCGTAATTGCTTTTATATCAACCGTTTTTGAATGAGTATAAGTTACTGTTGCATTTTCATTTAATAATAACTGTCCAACTGGTTTTCCAACAATATTGCTGCGACCTATTACAACTGCATGCTTACCGTTTAAATCAATTTGTTCTGATTTCAACATTTGTATAATCCCAAAAGGTGTACACGGATAAAAAGTATCTTGGTTCGTCATCATACGTCCGATACTGACCGGATGAAAACCATCAACATCTTTAGCAGGATCAATAGCTTCAATTACTTGTTGTTCTCGAATATGATCTGGTAAGGGAAGTTGTACAAGAATACCATCTACTTGTTCATTTTTATTCAGTGCATCTATTTTATCCAATAATTCTTGTTCGGTAATAGATGCCTTTAAACGTATTATATCTGAAGACATATTGATTTCTGCACATGCCTTCTCTTTTCCTCTTACATATGAGGCTGATGCGGGATGGTCTCCGATTAAAATAACTGTTAAATGCGGTACAATATTCTTTTTTTTCAATGATGCAATTTCTTCTTTCATTTCATTTCTTAAGTTTTGAGCGACTACTTTACCACTGATAATTGTTGCACTCATCATTAGCACTCCCTTATTTCATGTTCGATAAAACCCCATTAATAAACTTGCTTGATTGATCATCACCGTATGCATGAGCAAGTTCCACAGCCTCATTAATAGATACCGCAATGGGGATACTTTCAACAAATAAAATTTCATATACACTTAAACGAAGGATTGCTTTTTCAACTGGGGCAATTCGTTCAAATGTCCAGTTTTTTAAATGTTGTTTAATTTTTTCATCAATTCTTTCCTGTTCCTTAAGGACACCAGTTACAACGTTGATGATATACGTATCATCTGTCTTAGCATGGATATCCAATTCTTGTGTATTAATGTATTGTTCAAATAGAATTTTAAAAGCTTCTTCTCTCGCTTGCCTTCGGTTCATGTGCTTACTCCCTTGATTTCTTATTATACTTAAAAAAATAGTATCAAATTTACTATAGCAAAGCTAGGATAAACATTTGAATAAAATGACGGTACCAGCTTCCTATCAAACATAACAGCCAAAAGGGCGAGAACCTCTTTTGGCTGTTAGAAAATTTCTTACTCCTCTTCATTGATACATGTTATTTCGTTAAAAATGAGCCGAGATTATTTAAGATTATCCAATTCAATTGGATGTTCCTTTAAAAAGTCAGTGTTAAAATCACTACTTTTAAATACATCGTGATCCATAATCAAAGCGTGGAACGGAATGGTTGTATGTACTCCTTCTACAACAAACTCCTCTAGAGCTCGTTTCATCGTTTGAATTGCTTCTTCTCTATTTCTTCCATAACTGATTAATTTAGCAACCATTGAATCATAATAAGGAGGAATTTGATATTCTGGATAAACAGCTGAATCGACGCGTACACCAGGGCCACCAGCCGGCATGTATGTAGTTATTTTCCCTGGTGATGGGAGAAATCCTTTAAACGGATTTTCCGCATTGATCCTACATTCAATAGCAGCCCCATCAAAAGTGATGTCCTCTTGTTTAAAAGATAAAGGTTCATTATTAGCTACTCTTATTTGTTCTTTAATAAGGTCAACCCCTGTTACCATTTCCGTAACTGGGTGTTCCACTTGTATACGGGTGTTCATCTCCATAAAGTAGAATTCATTGTTTTGCCGATTAAAGATGTATTCAATCGTTCCAGCCCCTATGTAATTAACTGCCTTAGCCGCTTTAACAGAAGCAGCTCCCATTTGTTGACGTATTGATTCATTAATTGCAGGTGAAGGAGTTTCTTCAATTAGCTTTTGAAGTCTTCGTTGTATAGAGCAATCTCTTTCTCCCAGGTGAACAACATTCCCATGTTTGTCCGCTAATATTTGAATTTCTACATGGCGGAAATCTTCAATATTTTTTTCCAAGTAGATACCTGGATTACCAAAAGCTTTAGCTGCCTCTTCTTGAGTGATGCGAAAGCCATTTAATAACTCTTCTTCATCATGAGCCACTCGAATACCTTTACCGCCGCCACCAGCCGTTGCTTTGATCATTACAGGATAGCCAATTTCTTTTGCAATTTGAATGGCTTCTTCTTCACTTTCCAGTACACCATCTGAACCAGGTACAATCGGAACGCCAGCTTCTTTCATTGTCTTTTTTGCAACATCTTTAATACCCATTTTTTGAATAGACTCTGATGTTGGCCCAATAAATGTAACATTACATTCATCGCATATTTCTGCAAAATCAGCATTCTCTGCCAAAAACCCATATCCTGGATGTATGGCATCTACACCAATAGAAGTTGCCACTGACATAATATTTGTCATATTTAAATAACTATCCTTCGCAAGTGAGCCACCAATACAATATGCCTCATCTGCTAATTCAACGTGCAATGCAGCATGATCTGCCTCGGAGTATACTGCAACTGTATGTATGTCCATTTCTTTACAAGCCCTGATAATTCTTACTGCAATTTCGCCTCTATTGGCAATTAATATCTTTTTAATCATGTGAATTGCCTCCTTACTTTACTTAGTCTTCACTTTAAACAAGGCCTGTCCATATTCTACAAGATCACCGTCATTTACAAGAACCTCCACAATTTCACCTGATGTATCTGCTTCAATTTCATTAAATAATTTCATCGCTTCCACGATGCAAACGACAGAATCATTATTTACATGATCTCCTAATTCTACATATGTATCATGATCTGGAGATGGTTTACGATAAAATGTCCCGACCATAGGTGAAACAATTTCAGTTGTATTTTCATCTTTTACAGCTTCTTCTACTGCTGGTTTCTCTTCTTTCACAGATGGTTGAGGATCAGAAGATACAGAAACCTCTTTCACTGGGTTTTGTTGTACTACTGGTTCTGGCTCTGGTTGTGGTACTTGAACAGTGTTCGCTTCTTTTTTTATAGTTACTTGTGAACCTTCATGCTCATACGAAAATTCACTGATGGAACTTTCATCAATTAAACGAATGATTTCTCTTATTTCCTGTATCTTTAACATAATTATAACTCCTTTTTACATCAGAATTCTATATTGATTATATTTTAACATAAGTAAAGTCATTCTGGTACGATTTCTTATGAATTGAACTGTTTTAACTGTTTTTCATGAAAAAACCAGATGCTTTATGTTAGCATCTGGTGATGATTTAATCAGTTTTACCACGATATTTCACATCTACTGGGATACTGCCTATTTCGTCTTGGACTTCGCGCATAATTTTTGCCGCTTCTTCTTTTTCTATATTATCAGCTATAATATCAACATGTACTTTATCGTTATCAGCTCTTACGAGGACGTCTTCAAAAGTATCATTATTTGCCATTAATGATTCTTGTAAAATTCTTTCTTTCGATGATAGTGAATCAAGTGTGTCTATTTCATCTAATGCTTCATTAATCTCAGTTGTAGTAGCATTGCTAGAAGCAACAATTTCTTTTAAACGGTCTTTTTTCATGCTTCTTTCATCATCCATTTCCATTCGTATCATTGTTAAGATATCGTCATTTTCTACCTCTGTAACTTCATCAATTTCTACTTCACTATTTTCCTCATTATCTTTATTTTCTTGTGATACTTCTTGTTCCGTTTCCACATATGCAAAATCTTCCTTATCCGACATTAGATAATAAGCACTAAGTACAATCATTAAACTTAACATCGTCAACAGCCATACAGTTTGTTTTTTTAACATTATTATTCCCCTTTCATTTTGGCATAACTGAAATTCGGTGGCTTGGAACGTCTAGCACGCGAGATACTGACTCATTAATCCATTTCTTTACTTCAGGTTTTTCTGCTCCCTCTGCAATAACAAAAACACCCCTAACATCCGGCTTTTTTGTCTGAACTACTACAGGCACCTCCTCTTCTCCACTTCTTACATAGATAAGTTCTGTTTCTTCTGACTCATCTTCCACCTTACGTTCTCCACCATTTTTATCTGTTTCATCTGTTGTTTGTGAAGTTCTTATAAGATCTTTGGCATACACTTGTTCATTCGTTGCATCAACATTAACCATCACCTCTGCTTTTTTTACGCCATTAATTTGATTCAACATCGCTTCTAGATCTGCTTCATATTCTGTTTCGAGTTCATCCACATTTTCTTTCAGTGATACTTCCGTTAAGTTTTCCTCTTCTTCCATTGATTTTGGCTCCTGCGGCTTTTGGCTTTGTTCATTCATACTGCTAAATAAATTGCTAATCAACATAATCATCAATCCAATAGCTGCAATGATTAACATATATTTACGCTTTTTATGCTTTTCTGAACCAAAATAACGGTCGAACCAAGCTTTCCATTTTTCAATCAATTTGCCCCTCCTTCCTGCTCTAAATGGATTATGTCAGCATCCAACTCCCAAAGGTCAGCCAAATAATTTATGAGTTGCTTGTCCTTCACTTTTTTTCCTTGACCTTCTTCCAACGACCGTGTTGTATCAATTTCGACTTGATCAATGGGGTGTTCATCTGCCGATTTTGTCTTACTTGAAGATGATAAAGTGCCAATAACTGCGGTAATTTCTTTATCATTATCATGTTTTAATTGAAGATTACTAAGTTCTTGTCCATATTCCTCTGGTAGATGGTCATTGGCTTCTTGTTTTAATTGAGCAGCTATTTCATTCCATATATATGCATCTTGAGTAGCTTGTATTTCATTTTTTTGCTTATTAATCTCTTTTTCTGTATCTATATAAGTGCTATCTTCTTGGATAATTTGTTCAAATGGCCTCATGACAGTCTCTGTATCAACTGAAAATAAATATAAAATAGGTTTTGAAAGAATTAAAAGTAATAATAACCCAAGAATAAGATTCACATATTTTTTCATTCGAGTATCGGGTAATAATAATTCAATTACTGTACCTAATAATATAAAGAGAACAATTTGTGTGATCCAATCACTAAATATCTCCATAGCAACCATCCTTATCGCAGTAGTAAAGGTATATTGCTTGCAATAATCATAATAATAATTGTAAGCACAAACATGAAAGCCATCGTTATTACACAAGCTAATATATACATAATATGTTTGCTCACAATAGCGAGACTGCTGATAACTGGATTGTTACCAAGCGGCTGCAGAAGTGCGGCGCATAATTTATAAATAAACGAAATGACCAAAATTTTAATGGCAGGAAATACAGCTATAAATATAAGAATGATTAACCCGACTAAACCAATAGTATTTTTCATTAATAATAATGTAGATAAAACAGTATCCGCTGCATCGGTAAATGTTCGTCCTACAACAGGTATAAAATTGCCCGTAATAAATTTTGTTGTTTTAAGAGCTACACCGTCTTGCACAGCACTTGCAGTTCCTTGAATGGAAATAATACCTAAAAATAAACTTAAAAAGATCACCAATGACCCGACACTAACTGTTTTAAATAAATCAGCTAAATGTGTTAAGGGAAAATGCTCATTTAGTTGGCCAATAATTAAAAGTAAAGCGGATAGGTATAATAAAGGGAAAATAAATTTTGATATAAGTAATCCACTTACATGTACCATGAAAATAATGACTGGATGAAAAAATGAAACACTAATTACTTGTCCGAAAGATGCTAGCAAACCAAGCATTAATGGTAAGAGTGCGATCATAAAGTCACTCATCATCGTTACAGTATCCCTTGCATAAGAAAACACTTGGTGAAAACTACTTAATACGATATAAATCAATACAATATACACGACGAAATATGCAATTTTACTAACCGTGCTTTTATCAAAAGCTTCATGAACAGTTTGTAACAACCTTGAAAATATAGTTAGTAAAAGTAATGTACCTAATAACTTGCCATTCTCTATAACTTCCAAAACCAAAAACTTTAATACACCTTTAATCCCTTCAACGATAGAAATGCCCTCATCCTGCTTGATCATATCTTTGACTGTTTTTTTCGCGCTATCAGGCATATAATCGCTATATTCATTCTGAATGTCATCCCAATATCTAGCTATATCATCAGTAGGAATTTCTTCTATTAATTGTTCTTCCATTTCCGATTCTTCCTCGGTATTTGGAAACTCTTCTTCAGTATTAGCTGCAAATGCTTGGCTCGAAAAAGAAAAGAAACAGAAACATAGCAATATATAGGCAAGAAACAGTTTTTTCATAGCTGTTCAGAGCACCTTTCTACGGCATTTGCCAGGAAGAAGTAGGGATAAATTGGATAATCGTTTCAACTACGGTTGTAATAATTGGAACTGCCAGCAGGAGAATAAATATTTTTCCAGCTAGTTCAACTTTTGCAGCAATAGAAGTTAGATTGGCATCTTTCATGACATTACTACCCAATTCGGTAATATATGCGATACCAATTATCTTTAAAATGGTCTCTATAAAGACAGAATTTATTTGTGCCTTGTTCCCTAATGACTGAATCATTTGTATAATAATATGGATTTGTTGAATGACTACGACTAAAATAAATATGCTAGTAATAAGCAATAATAAATAAGCAAACGCAGGCTCAATATCTTTCAAAATGATATATAGAAGGGTTGCAACAATCCCAATTAAAATTATTTGTACAATATCCATATTTACATTCCTTGTAGGAGAAAAATTGATTTAATTTGTTGGAATAGATCATTTAAATGATGGATCACAATAACAAGTACTATAATAAAACCTACTAATGAAACGAACTGGGCAATATCCTCTTTGCCGACTTGTTTTAATACGGTATGGATCAATGCGGTAATAATGCCTATGCCGGCAATTTGAAATAAAATTGTCGCATCCATCATCATATAAGAGGACACCCCTTTCTAATATAAGAGCAATACAATAAATATACCTGCAAGTACACCCAATGATTTGGCCATACGTTCATATTTATGCTGTTCATCGGTTGCATTATTTAAAATTTCTTTTAGGTGATGCATTGTTAAATGAATATGTTTTTCCTGTTGCAAGAATGTATGATTACCTAAATTTTTTCCGAATTGACTCAATATAGCTGCTTCCTCCTGTTTCAAAGCACTTTGTTTTAGTAACTTCTCTAATGCATGCTCCCATACTTCTGAAAAATCGCTTACTGATTCTGTTAATGCCTGTTGCAAATATTTATAAAAATAACTAACTGGTTCGGTTGTCTTTTCGTGAACAGATGAAAATACTTTTTGTAACGGTGCATAAGTGTAGCCCATTTCGGCCTCCATTAATTGTAGAGAGTAAATCAAACTCCGTAACTGTTTTGTCCGCTTCTGAAGTTGTAAACTCCAATCATAACCAATCCAAGTTGTCATCATAATAAAAATCAAGGCGCCAATTATTTTCATGATGATTGTAAGTCTCCTTGATGAACAATACTTCCTGCACCATTAACAACTTGGAAAGAAAAACAATTCTCTTTGTGTCTGCTTAAAACAATATAACGACTGAACATTTTAAGACTAAATATTTTCTCCAAAGTGGGACGTTTTTTTACAGTTGAAAGTGAGTTTCCATGAACGGTGCTAAAAATTGTTACGCCAGCAGTCATGGCTTCTGTTAGGGCTTGTACATCTTTTAAACTCCCAATTTCATCTGCCATTAGTACATCTGGTGACATGGAACGAATCATCATCATCAAACCGTCTGCCTTTGGACAAGCATCCATAACATCTGTTCTTTTTCCAATATCATGTTGTGGTATACCTTGATAAGCTGCTGCGATTTCAGAACGCTCATCTACAATACCGACTTTGTAAGAGGGTATTTGATCATGTCCATTGCTTATTAATCTTGCCAAGTCTCGTAATATGGTTGTCTTACCTGTTTGAGGTACACCAATTAAGAGCGTATTATAATATGTTTTTCCATCACGTAAATATGTGAGAAGTTCATTTGCAATTCCCTTCATTTCTTTTGCTATACGAATATTAAAAAAAGTAATATGTTGTATTTGTTTAATTGTTCCTGAGGAGGTAACAACAGCACCGGCTAAGCCAACGCGATGTCCTCCTGTTGTTGTTATGTATCCTTCCTTTAATTCTTGTTGCATACGATACAATGAATGCTCACTAAGTTGATTTAACAAATACATACTATCTTCTGATGTAAAATGATATTGATCTAGTCTGACAATACTGTTTAAAAAAATAAGTTCCACAGCATCACCGATACGTAACCGAATTTCTTCTAAAGGATTTTGCTGTTTCATTGTTTCTTGTTTTAATTTGCTTGCTAAATGATCAGGAAACAACCTCCATATTTCTTCCATATCATCACCAACTTTCACCGAGACGTAAAATAACTATTAGAACAGTTTAACGTAGTTCCTTTCTAGCCTTGTTATTATATTTTCGATTTATGAAATGGACTTAATCATTCAAAATCTATACTTCAATATATGCTTGGAGTATTTAAATATGATTAACAAGCTTCATGAATTCCAAATCATGTAGAAAAGTCTGCATAAAAAAAGAGCTTGCAGAAACATAATGTATGTTTCCGCAAACCCTGCTTTCATCCTCTTTTATCCTGTATGAGCTCTTGATTGATATTTTCCTTCGTCTGTTGAAACAACAAGCACATCACCTTGATTAATAAACATAGGAACTTGAATAACTAAACCTGTTTCTAGTGTGGCAGATTTCGTACCTCCACTAACAGTATCTCCTTTAATTCCAGGCTCTGTTTCCGACACTTCAAGTTCTACGTTCTTAGGTAAATCAAGCCCAATCACTTCCCCTTCAAACATGACGATATCAACAGATGAATTTTCTTTAATAAATTTTAATTCGTTCTCTATCAAACTTTCCGGTATTTCAATTTGATCGTATGTATTCATATCCATAAATGCATGCATATCACCTGAAGCGTATAAATACTGCATTTTATTTCGATCTATATGGGCTTTTTTGACTTTCTCTCCAGCTCGGAATGTTTTATCCTGAATATTGCCGTTTCTGAGATTTCGTAATTTTGAACGAACAAAAGCTGCCCCTTTACCTGGCTTCACGTGTTGAAACTCAACTACCTGCCAAATACTATCCTCTACCTCAATGGTTGTTCCAGTTTTAAAGTCATTTACTGATATCATTTGTATTCCCCCTATTTATATTTGTATGAAGTCTTTTGGTGCATGTGTAAGCAATTCATTGCCATCTTCCTTAATCACAATATCGTCTTCTATTCGGCACCCACCAACTTCTGGAACGTAAATACCCGGCTCAATGGTCACAACCATACCAGGTTCAAGTACTTGTTCTGCTCTCGGTGCCAATCTTGGTAATTCATGTACTTCTAAGCCAAGTCCATGACCTGTTGAATGTCCAAAGTATTGGCCGTATCCCTTATCTGTAATATATTCTCTCGTTAATTGATCAGCAGCTTTCCCAGTTAAACCTGCTTTAGTCCCCTCAACACCTTTTATCTGGGCATTTAACACGGTATCATAAATTGTTTTTAATTCATCACTCACATCTCCAACAGCAATCGTTCTAGTAATATCTGAACAATAGCCTTTATACCAAGCTCCGTAATCCATCGTAATTAGTTCTCCAGTTTGAATTTTTTTCTCTGAAGCGACTCCATGTGGCAATGCTGAGCGAAAACCAGAGGCTACAATAATATCAAAGCTAGAAGAAGTAGCACCGAGTTTACGCATATAAAACTCGAGTTCATTTGCGACTTCAATTTCCGTCATACCTGGTTGGATAAAGTTAACGATATGGTTAAATGCCTCATCAGCAATCGTAGCAGCTTCTCTTAAAACAGTTAGTTCCTCTTCATTCTTAATGAGTCGAATCGTTTCAATAATTTGGCTTGTAGGTATTAGTTCTGTTTGAAATGCTGATTGGTAAATTGAATAGTCTGCATATGTAATATCATTTTCTTCAAAACCGAGTCTTCCTATTCCTAAACGTTCTATTTGATTAGCTATTTCTTCTACAATGGATTTTTCATGCTGAATAATTGTATATCCATCAGCTTGTTCTTTCGCCTGTGTTACATAGCGGAAATCAGTAATAAAAATCGCTTCATTTTGCGTAATAAGTACAACACCAGCACTTCCAGTAAATCCGGTTATATATCGACGATTGTAAGGATTGGTGACTAGTATACCATCCAAATCCTGATCAGCGAGCTTGTTACGCAGTTTTGTTAGCTTTTGCATATTAATCACCTCTATTTATGATAAGTTGTAATTCATAACTATAGTTATCTTATCACAAACCACATATTGTCGCTAAAATTTTTAAAATGATAAACGATTGTTCATTAATTGTTAAGTGAATCATTTTTGTTTTGTATTTTTAGCATATGATAATCAAATGAAATAGAATAACCAATAAATAATCCATACATAATACTAATACAGGCAAGACCGATAAGTGTTTCGTTTGTATAATTTAATACAAATGGATGTTGATAAAACAAAAAGGGAATTGCTATTAAAAATATTGCCCATATGAACATACCATAAGTAAACCCTACACCCCAATGATAAAATTTTTTGAACAAAGCATAATAAATAACCGCAAACACAATAGACAATACACAATACAATAATATAGCAACAATATACATATACCATCTATTAAAGGGAAGGTTTTCCCAAAAAAAATGATCCCAAAACGAAACAGGATTCACTTTAATCATATTTAGTCCATAAGCCATCAGCCAAATAACAGGCCAAATGATTCCACCAAAAAATCCAGTACTAATTGCTTTTTTTAATAATGTGTGAAGTTGCGATTTACTAAGTGCAAATTTATCGTTCATTTTCATCCCTCCAGCACATAGTATGTTCCATTTTCTTAAAAAAATAAGTTAAAACGTTTATAAAACTAGTGCTTATGTGATTTTTTTAGTAAAATGATATTAAGGTTGGTGATGTCATGTCAAATAAAGAACAAGCATACGGTGGGCAAGCTCTAGTAGAAGGGGTTATGTTTGCCGGGAAAAATACATTTGTATCAGCAATTAGAAGAAATGATAATAGTATTGAATATTTTGAACAAAAAAGGGTAGAATCTAATATATCAGGGAAATTAAAAAAAATACCACTTTTGCGTGGACTTGTAGCATTAATTCAATCAAGTGCCAACGGTGTGAAACATTTAGAGTTTTCATCTGATCGCTTTGATGTTGATCCATCTGAAGATGAAAAAGTACTTCAAGAAAAAGAAACTTCTAAACTAGTGATGATTTTAGGAATTGGTGCTATAGGCGTATTATCGTTTCTTTTTAGTAAACTGATTTTTACAATAACACCAGCCATTGTCGCTAATTTTTTTCAGGAAATTATTCCTTCTAGATCAGGGCAAGTATTATTGGAAGGCTTTTTCAAGCTTATTCTATTATTAGGATATATATATATTGTTTCCCTGACACCTTTAATCAAACGTGTTTTTCAGTATCATGGGGCTGAACATAAAGTGATTAATTGTTATGAAAATCATTTACCACTAACCATAGAGAATGTGCAGGCACAATCGCGCCTCCATTATCGATGTGGTTCTAGCTTTATATTATTTACCGTTATTGTTGGTATATTTGTTTACATGTTTGTAGCAACTGATCCTCTTTGGTGGAGAGTCGTTAATCGGATTATCTTGATTCCTTTAGTAATAGGTTTATCATTTGAAGTATTGCAATTAACGAACAAAGTACGAAATATTCCGGTTTTAAAAATATTAGGTTATCCTGGACTATGGTTGCAGCTGCTAACAACAAAAGAGCCAAAAGATGACATGGTTGATGTCGCACTTCATTCTTTTAAAAAAGTGCTTCACAATGATAATAATGCAAATTCAGATTCAGATACAGATGACGAAAATATGGCACAATCATGACTAGAAAGGAGGGCTTCTGTTGCGTCAAAATAAAGGTTCTATCGTATTAACGGTAATTCTTGGTTTGGCAGTGATTGGCCTAATTTCTTATGTCGGCAATGATCCTGGAAAGTTTTTACTCAACATTTTAATGATTGCGGTAATTGGTTTTGTGCTTTTCCTTATTCTGCGCGCAGTCATGAAACGAAGATCAGGCGGTACAAGTGATGAAATGAAAAAATATCGTCAAGCAGTAAAGCAATCCAAACAAAAGTACAATACTCAACCAGAAAAACCAAAACAAAAGTCAAAAAAAGGTACATCTGGTAAGTCACGAAGAAAGCGAAGAAACAGACCGCATTTAACAGTAATTGATGGTAAAAAAGGTGCGAGTAATAAAGAGAAAAATGACCGGGCATCCAATTGATTTTCCGGTTTTTTTACGGCCAATTCTTAAGAAATGCCTTTGTATGCTCAACACCTAAATCTATTAAAGATGCTTGTTTTTCTTTAGATATTGTTAAATCTGTAGCGCCTATTTTTTTAACAGGGATAAAAATAATGTTCTTTTCTTTTGACTTAGATATATACCTTGTATCATGGGCACGTTGCATTGTCATAAATAGTGCATGTAACATATCTAATGCATTTTTAATTGGAAATGCATCAGCATATTCCAAATCTTCACTTAGAGAAACACCTAGTACAGGTCGCAAATCATTATTTGATTTTCTAAAAATCCACAACGGAAAATTGCTTAAAATTCCGCCATCAATCATATAACTAGTATGTTTATCGTTGTTTTTAATTTGTTTTGGCATAAAGAAAAAAGGATAACCTGCGCTCATTCTAATGGCAGTTGCTACAGAAAATTGATGAGGTTCAATATTATAAATGCGCTTGAGATCATCAGGAATGACAACGAGTTTTCCAAGAGAAATATCGCTAACAACAACCTTTAGCTGATCTGGATTTAAGTCTTTAAAAGTATAAATATTTTTTTTAGCTAACGCTTCTTGAATCCACTTTTCTAAACGATTGCCTTTATATAAACCTTTTTGAAAATAAAATAAAATCCATTTAAACAATGGCAGTCTACTAAATCCCGGTGGGTCTAATAATTTTTTCATATGGAGATCTTGCATAAGTTCATGGATTTCTTGTGATGAATAACCTGCTGCAATCAGACTAGCAAAGATTGCCCCAGCCGAAGAACCAGCAACTCTGTTCACCTTGTACCCTTGCTTCTCTAAAATATCATACGCACCGATAAAAGCGTATGCTTTAACGCCACCACCTGAAAAAACACAATCAATATTCATGGGCATATTCCCCTCTTAAAACATGATTGATGACAGGATATGCAAATATTTTAGATGTGTGTCCGATTATTATAGAGCCATAAAAAAAGAACCTGATTCTACCCAGATTCTTTCTCACTTTATTCTTTTACTTACACATTTATATGAATAAATTTATAATTCCTCATGCAAAGCTTCAAGTGCTTCAACTCTAGAAGGATCTTCTTTAAAATATGTTACAACATCAGCAATCCGATCAATAGCGTTCCAACTTAAATGATGTTCAATACCCTCTACATCGTCATATATTCTTTCTGCTTCAACACCGATAATTTCTAAAAAGTCTTCCAATAGTTCATGTCGGAACACTAACCGTTCTCCAATTTTGTTCCCTTTGTCTGTTAAAATAAAACCGCGATACTTTTCATAATGAACATAGTTATCCTTATCTAACTTTTGAATCATCTTTGTAACAGAAGACGGGTGTACTTCTAGTGTTTCTGCAAGATCTGTTACTCGTGCATATCCTTTGGTTTGAATGAGATTGTAAATCAACTCAATATAATCTTCCATACTTGGTGTTGGTTTTGGCACTGTATATCCCCCATTTTTCGCTTTAGACATACGCAACATTTTTTCTAATATTATCATAACGTAAATAAGAATGTTAAACAAGCCAAGCATCATCTGTCTAACGCTATAATAATGGCTTGAAAATAATGTTGCACACTTTTATGAGGATTATTTTATTAAATTTTGCTTATATACATAGACAGCAGCTTGAGTACGGTCATCTAATTCGAGTTTTCCGAGTATGTTACTAATGTGTACCTTAACAGTTTTTACAGCTATATATAATTCTTCCGATATATCCAGGTTAGATTTACCTTCTGCTACAAGTAATAGAACTTCAAACTCTCGAGGTGTTAATGATTCATGTGGCAGGTTTTTTTGACGCATTCTATGCATCATTTTACCAGTCACTTCTGGTTCAAGAATAGACTCTCCTTTGAAGGTATCCCGAATAGCAGAAGCGATTTCGCTTGCTTTAGATGTTTTTAATAAGTAACTCATTGCACCTGCTTCAAGGGCCGGATATACTTTTTCATCATCTATAAAACTTGTTACAATAATAATTTTTGCTTGTGGCCACTTGCTCATAATCAGTTCAGTTGCTTGAATACCATCCATCTCATCCATCACAAGATCCATTAAGATAATATCTGGCTTCAATGAAATGGCCTTCTCTACTGCAACCTTACCATCTTTTGCTTCCGCTATGACTTCCATATCTGGCTGTGCGGATAAATAGGCACTCACACCTATTCGGACCATTTCATGATCATCTGCAAATAAAATTTTAATCATTCTTATCCCCCCGCTCTTCAATCGCTGGAATTTTCACCTCAATTTTTGTACCTTTATTCGGTAAGCTTACTACTTTAAAATTTCCGCCTAAATCTCCACTTCTTTCCCTCATCGTATCGAGTCCATAGGATCCAGTGTTAGCATTTTCCATTTTAAAACCTTTGCCATCATCAACAATACGCAAAATGATAAACATTTCTCTTTTTATTAATGTTATGTTCATCGAATTAGCTTCCGCATGGCGTAAAGTATTGGAAACCGCTTCTTGTAAAATACGAAACAGTTGATCTTCAATTCCTTTTTCAATCGGAAAGTCTTCGATGTGATGATGAAGTTGTATTGGTAAACGAGACATCAATTCCGAAAGTAAATCTTTCATGCCATCTTGTAATCTTTTACCTTTTAAATGCACTGGCCGTAAGTGCATAAGCAGTGCTCGCATTTCTAATTGTGATTGTTGAATCATTTGTTCCACAGTTTTTAATTGTTGTTTTAATACCAGATTCTCATCATGATCTGCTTCTTTAATAGCCGACATCATCATCGAAGCAGCAAAAAGTTGTTGACTGACAGAGTCATGTAAGTCTCGTGCAAGTCGATTTCTTTCCTGTACCACAACTTCTTCCAAACTCGCTTCCCTATCATTCGCCCGCTCTGTCGCTAACCGTTGCGCATGTTCTACTTGAGCAACCATTTTGTTCTGGAGAGCTTGTATTTGTTGATCTATCTGTTTTAAATCTTTATAGTCCTCATCAATTAAAGTTTGCCCTTGATAAAGGTGATCCAATTGTCTTTTTATATATTGAATATGTTGTCTCCAAAGTTGTGCACTAATCATACCACCGACTAGACCTGTAATAAGAATGATAATACCTATCACTGCTAAGTAGTATATATTAAAGAATTTAGATGTAATTAACAATTGGATATTTTCAAGTGGAAATAATAAAAATGTGATTCCTAATACAGCACTGATTGCTAAAAATAAAATCAACAAAGTAATACTAATTTGCCGAAAAATAATTCTCATATGCGCTTCACCTCGATATTTCCCGAGATAAGCGTTGTTACGATTTTTACTCTTGTCATTGCATTAGGATAGTACTCTGTTTGATAAGACAATTGTTGATTTAGAAGCTGTTCATGTTGTTTGTTCAATATATAAGCTCGACCAAACACAGCACTGTGATGAATCATAAAGTCAGTATCATATGGGATATAAATGGTAATATTACCAATTCCATGACGAATAGAAATAATAGCTGTATCGTCTAGTGTAACGGCATTACTTAAATCTATAACTCTATCTCCAATGCCACCGTGGATGTTAATATCTCGCCATTCAAAAGCATTTGATTCAGCTTTTTGATCACCATATAACATTTGGGTAAATAAAGGATGCATCTTAACAATTGGCTCATCTTGTACAATTACTGGGTCTATCGACTGTTCTGGTTGTAAATAACGTTTATTTTTCGTCTTAGAATAGTCAATCAAGTACAATATGATAAAAATGATTACGATAAACCGAACAGCTAACATATTCAAAAATGTAATGAGCAAACCAATAAGACCAATCCAAAATACTACTTTTCCCCATGTGTCCCTTTGATGTTTCCAGCCGATATAAACAGCGGCTCCAAGTAAGACAGCAGTCACAATTAGTCCACCACGGAAAAATATAATTTCAATAGTAAATAGGATTATTCCAATAACTAAAATCCAATTAACGGTTTGTGTGGATAATCGATTAAGTATGGAGATAACCCCCTTTTCCAATGTTGTTTGAATCTATACTTTATATCTTTTTTAATATAGCATCTTTTATTATATTAATCGTTTAGTTATTATAGTGATGATGTTATTTTTAAATGTTTTTTACAGTTTACTCAATTATATGCCGTGAACCAAGATTATAATGTGTACTTCCGACCCCAACAGTTTTATAGCATAATTTTAGTATACCTTAGTCTTAATTAAATGTAATCAACTGTAGTCATATTTTTAACTAAGACTCTAGACTTATATCGTTCTTCTATTGTTTTCTGTTGGAACAAATGCAGCGATAAACCATATAAAATTGATACACAATAAAGAGGAAGAGACTATTAGAGGAATAAGAAAGTAATAAAATGGTTCACTCATCCAATAAATTGCAAATAAAACCACAAAACATATAATAATAGCAATCAGACAGCCTATTGAACAAAGTATAGCCATCACATATTTTATGGATGGAATGCCAACTAGATACAAGGCATATGGAACGAGATAAATAAATACAATAAACATAATCTTTGTATACATGCCAGAAGAATCAAATTCACCAGCTACTTTACCTATACTTGATAAAGGAGTCAATGAAGCAGTAACAATTAATATAATAAACAATAATAAGGAGCACCAAGTTAACAAAGATATGATATATTTATTTTCTGTTCCCATTACCCTTCCTCCTTCTAATCTATTAACAATATAACAAAAATCCTAGAAACAAAAATCTGCTTCTAGGATTAATTTAGCTAAGTCCTAAGACGTAACTGTTTTAGTTTGTTCAATAGTTTGAAGGAAAGATCTTAATGCTGGTGAAAGATAATCCTGTTTCCGATAAACAAACACTGTTGTTATATGACTGTAGGCTTCTGGGAGGTTATAACAACGAATCTGACCTTTTTTTTCATATGGTTTGACGGCTGCATAAGGAACATACGCTGTTCCAAGACCAGATATAACCGACCCAAGTGTTGTTTCCAAAGTTCCAAGTTCCATAACTTTTTTAGGCTGAATATCAAAATCCGCTAACCATTCATTCAATTTATCACGATACCCACAGCCGTCACTAAAGCGCAGTAATGGTAAGTTGATAACTTGTTCAAATGATTCAATATGTGCAGCTGAAATAAGGACAAGTTTTTCTTTAAACACATCTAACTTTTCCAGTGCAGTATCTGCTGTCCATTCTCCCTTTGTGACAAAAGCACCGTTGATCTTAGAATGCTTCACTAGCTCAATCAATTCTTTAGTAACACCTGTTGTGAGTGTTAGATCAACTAAAGGATGGTCCTGAATAAATGTAGATAAGATGACAGGTAAATGAATAACGGTTTCTACTGATGCAATATTTAATTTTCCTGTGGCTGCTTGTTCCTTTTGAACCGCGTTCGTAAGCTCTTCAGATAAGACGAGTATTTTTTGAGCATATGGAAGCATGATATTTCCTTCCTCAGTCAAGTCGATTCCACGTTGGTGTCGAACAAAAAGTGTAACACCTAAATCATTCTCTAGTTTTTTAATGCGTGACGTTATATTAGATTGGGCATAATTTAATTCTTCGGCGGCACCATTAATGCTACCAAGTCGAGCTGCCGTTTGGAATATAAGTAAGTCTTTCATATTCATTAGTATTCCTCCTATCTCTTTTAGTGATACTACTTATCTTTAACATTCATTTTACATGATATCACACTTGTTGTTAAATAGAGATAGCATATACTTTGGAGGTACTAGACAAGAGATATGAAAAATTCAGTTCTATTTGGCGTTATTTGTTGTGCATTAGCAAGCATGTCCTGGGGAGCAATGTTTCCAGTTGCAAACGGGGCTTTTCAACATATTAATCCTTTTTATTTTACGATTATCCGTTATCTACCTGTTACAGTTATACTGATCTTTTTCTTATTAAAAAAAGAAGGAAAAAAAGCTTTTCGTTTAGAAGGAAATGGAATAAAAATATGGTTTTTTGGGACAATGGCTTTTACCATTTATAATATTTTTATATTTTGGGGTCAAGATCTGTTATCCGATGATGGAGTTGTATTGGCTTCTATATTCGAAGCGCTTGCCCCTATTCTATCTATATTAATTGTCTGGTTTGTATTCAAAAAGAAACCATTCTTATTTACAATCCTCTGTATAATAGGAGCTTTTGTTGGTGTTGTTTTAGTAGTAACAAATGGCGAAATGTCTTTATTATTACAGGCTGCAAGATTCATTCCTATGATTATTTTATTGCTCGCTGCACTTGGATGGGCATTATATACAATCGGAGGTAATCAGTTTTCAGGTTGGTCTGTTCTACGCTATTCTACGTTGAGTTGTTTAACAGGGACATTAACAGCCTTGTTTTTTGTTCTATTATTCAGCGCATTTGGAAAGATTGATGTACCAGAATTTAAGGCTATTTGGACTGTAAAATACCATATGTTATTTATGATTACTTTTCCGGGCTTGTTAGCGCTATTGAGTTGGAATAAAGGTGTACAAATTTTACAACCGATTAATGCCATCTTATTTATTAATCTCGCTCCTGTAACAACGTTGATGATCCGGTTTATACAAGGATACCAAATTTCCTTATATGAAATATCGGGCGTGTCAATCGTTTGTTTGATGATTATATTGAACAATTTACACCAACGTTACCAAAAACGAAAAATCCATCATGTACGGAAGAAAGAATTAATCGCATAATCCTTTATAATTATGAAAATCAGCTGTCCTTTAAAAGAACAGCTGATTTTTCATTATAATCCACATTTTAATTGGGCGCCGCAGCTTGTACATGTATTACATCCACCAATTTCAGCAACATGTCCTTCGCGGCATACTGGACAACGATCCCCGGCCTCTGATCCAACTGCAACGTTCGTATTTTCGAGCTCTTGAATCGTATCCATTAGTACAACTTTCCGTTCATTTTCCTCATCCAAGTCATCTGACAATGCCTCATCAAAACTCAATTGCTCATCCATATCCGTTTCTTCAGCTTTCAGTGTAAGTACTTGTGTATCTCTGCTACCGTCAACGTAAACTGTTCCGCCTTTTGCACCGCCATGATACAATCGCTCGTATACACTTTCTACTTCTGAAACAGTATAGCCTTTCGGCGCATTAACCGTTTTTGAAATAGAACTATCAATCCACCGTTGAATGACACATTGTGTATCTGCATGTGCTTCCGGGCTTAAGTCCATAGCTGTAACAAACCATTCTGGCAATGGCTGATCACGCATTTCAGGATGTGATTCGAGATATTCTTCAACGATATCTGCCTTTACTTCAATAAACTTTCCTAAACGCCCACTGCGGTAATAGGAGAATGAAAAGTATGGTTCTAATCCAGTACTAACTCCTATCATTGTACCTGTAGACCCGGTTGGTGCAACTGTAAGTAAATGAGAATTCCTTATACCGTGCCTAATAATTCCCTCTTTAATATCTAGTGGCATGTCTTTCATATATCCTGTATTGATAAATGCTTCACGAAGTTTTCTTGTTTCATCATCTGTTTTTCCAATTAAAAACGGAAAACTGCCCTTCTCCTTAGCAATTTCAATAGATGTTCGATAAGCTGTTAATGCAATCGTTTCAAATATTTTATCAACTAGCTCATTTCCTTCTTGGGATCCATAGGCTGTCTCACAATATATGAGTAAGTCATGCAGTCCCATGACTCCCAGACCGACCCGACGCTCTCCTAGTGCCTGGGTTTTATTAGCATCTAAGAAATATGGTGTTGCATCGATTACATTGTCTTGCATACGAACGCCTACTTCAACTGTTTCTTGCAATCGCTCGAAATTGACTGTCTTTTGTTCCTTATTTGCCATTTCAGCTAAATTTACAGCTGCGAGGTTACAAACTGAATAAGGAGCAAGCGGTTGCTCTCCACATGGATTAGTCGCTACAACTTGCTGACCATAACTTTTGGCATTTGTTTTTTCATTAGCATTATCAATAAAGAAAATGCCAGGTTCTGCTGAGTAAGTGGCACAAATATTAATTAAATTCCATAATTCTTTTGCTTTAATTGTTCTGTAAGTTCTAATTTGATGGCCTTTTTCTTCCCACTTTCTTACATCACCATATTCATGCCATGTTTCATTATAAACTTCCATTTCTTCTGGAGAATAATTCTCCACATCTGGAAATCGAAGTGCATAATCAGCGTCATTATCTACTGCTTCCATAAATTCTTTCGTGAGACAAACCGATATATTGGCTCCTGTTAAGAAATCTGAATGATTAACATCATATGTGCCGCCATTTAATAATTTTTGCTCTGCTTCTTTAAACACCTCTTCAGAGAACCCACCAAGACCTGGCATATTGCGATAATTCATGATACCTTGGTATAAATCTTTTTCAGTTTCTGTCAATGGAGTAAACTTTAACTTTTCCTCTGCAAGTTGTTTAATTTGTTCATCTTGTGTGTTTTCGATTAAATAACGTAATATTCTTGGGTTTTGCATTTTAGAAATGATAAATTCAATAATATCTGGATGCCAGTCTGTAAGCATAATCATTTGGGCTCCACGTCTGGAACCACCTTGTTCTACTAGATGTGTTAGTTTTGCAATATCATCAAGCCAAGAAACAGATCCAGATGATTTCCCGTTCACTCCTCGAGCAAGCGTATCTCTCGGGCGCAGTGTCGATCCATTTGTGCCCACGCCTCCACCTCGGGACATAATTTCCATCACTTCTTTTCTATGTTCAGAAATCCCTTCTCGAGAGTCCTTAATAAAAGGCATCACATAACAATTAAAATAAGTAACATCTGTTTCAGATCCTGCCCCATATAATACGCGACCCGCTGGAACAAAACGCATTTCTTTCAAAACGTCCGCAAATTGTTCTGTGTAATATGATCTATTATCGTCATTAGCTTCTATAGATGCAAGGCCAGTGGCATTTCGTTTAGCAATTTGTTCATAATACACTTCCAAAGGCTTATCAATTGTACTTAAATTTCGCTTAATAATTCCCGTCTCTGCTTCATTTTCATCATCCAACACACTAAGAAATTCATCTGCTACTTCAATTTTTGCTTCGTTTTTGTTCCAGTCAATTTCTCGGATAATACCAAATCCACGTGCTGGAAAGGAAGGATCTGGCTTAATTGTTAGAACAACAAAATCCCCTTGTTTCAATGTTTTCTTTTCAGTATCTTTGAAAGCATAACGATCCAGCATAACTAATCTGGAAACACCATCATGGGTGATATGCATATCATCTGTAATAGGGTGCACTTGTGGAAACTGTTTAATATCCTCATTTAAGGCTACCTTATTTATTTCATTTTGTTTTTCAACGGTTTTAACCATATTATCAACTCCTCTTGCTGTTATCATTATACTCGATTGATCATTAAGTTAATTTTTGCAAACAATCATCATTTTATTTTCTAATTCAAAGATACACAATTACAAGTGAAAATTCAATATATAGCTATTATCAAGATACGTTTTACTATATACAGTTTTTAGTGGTTCATTTATAATTTCATAGCATCCTCTTTAAATCATCTTAGTCAGAAGGATTCTGTTGAAATAAACTGTTTTAATCACTATAATTAAATTGGAACAAGTTTGTTTATAATAGTATGGGGGATTAATGAAATGAAATATTTAATTATTTTACTAATAGCGATTATCGTGTTCTATGTATTTACCTTTTTAAGACAAAGAGCTTCAATGACGACATTGACACAAGATCAATTTATTGAAGGCTATCGCAAAGCACAATTGGTAGATGTTCGCGAACCACAGGAATTTGATCGTGGTCATATCTGGGGAGCTAGAAATATTCCTTTGACACAACTCAAACAAAGCATCAATGCATTAGATCCTGATAGACCAGTATATTTATATTGTCAAAACTCTACTCGCTCCGCCCGTGCTGCTAGTGTTTTGAAAAAGAATAAATTTAACAATATCAATGTATTAAAAGGTGGCTTTAAAAAATGGACTGGTAAAGTCAGTCATAAAAAATAACGATTCATTTTGTTTTAGCCATTAAAATCCCGTATCACTACCAATGTGATACGGGATTTTTTTATGAATCTTTTTGATAACGTAATACTGGTTTTCTCGCAGCCAATGTCTCATCCATTCTACCGACGATTGTTTCGTGTGGTGCTTCTTGAACAATTTCCGGTTCTTCTTCGACTTCTGTTGCAATTTTTTCCATAGCTTCGATAAATCCATCCAATGTTTCTTTAGACTCTGTTTCTGTAGGTTCCACCATCATTGCTTCTTCTACGTTTAACGGGAAATAAATCGTTGGTGGATGATATCCATAATCTAAGAGACGTTTTGCTACATCAAGCGTTCGTACACCAAGCTTCTTTTGTTTACTACCAGATAACACAAATTCATGCTTACAATGTACTGGATAAGGTAATTCATAATGTTTGCTAAGTTTCCGCATGAGATAATTCGCATTAATGACAGCATCTTCGCTTGCTTGCTTCAACCCTCTAGGGCCCATCGTACGAATATACGTATAAGCTCGGAGATTAATTCCAAAGTTACCGTAATATGGTTTAATTCGCCCGATTGAATTTTCTACATCATAGTTGAACCCATATTGTTCACCTTGGCGATTAATAAGTGGCTTTGGCAAAAATGTTGCCAGTTCCTCTGACACACCTATAGGTCCTGAACCTGGGCCACCGCCACCATGAGGGCCTGTAAATGTTTTGTGCAAATTAAGATGCACAGCATCAAATCCCATATCTCCCGGACGGACGTATCCCATGATAGCATTTAAATTTGCTCCATCATAATACAATTTACCGCCCGCTCCATGGACAATTTTAGCCATATCCATAATTTCTGTTTCAAACAAACCTAGTGTATTTGGATTGGTTAACATTAATGCTGCTGTATCATCACCGACAACTTCTTTTAAATGTTCAAGATCAACAAGTCCTTTTTCATTAGACTTAACTGTAACTGTTTCAAAACCTGCGACTGTCGCTGATGCTGGATTGGTACCATGTGCAGAATCTGGGATAATGACCTTTGTTCGTTTCCAATCCCCGTTAGCTTCATGAAAGGCACGAATCATAAGTAACGCAGTCCATTCTCCTTGTGCACCGGCTGCTGATTGTAAAGATACTTCGGCCATTCCAGTTATTTCTTTTAAGGATTCTTTTAAATCGTACATGACTTGCAAAGCACCTTGAGCAGTATCAGGATTTTGCAATGGATGTATATGACTAAATCCATCTAATCTCGCTATATCTTCATTAATCTTTGGATTATATTTCATTGTGCAAGATCCTAATGGATAAAAACCAGAATCAATTCCGAAGTTACGGTTAGATAGCGCTGTATAATGGCGAATCAATTCTAGTTCACTTACTTCTGGAAGATCAGCAGGCTCTTCTCTTACAAATTCCTTGCCAATTCGTTCACCAATGTCAAAGGTTGGTATATCTGTTTCTGACAAGGCATATGCTGTTCTACCAGTTTTAGAGCGCTCAAAAATAAGTGGAAAGTTTTTAGTTTGCATAATGATCCCCCAATTCTTTCGCTAGTTTATCAATTTCTGATTTGGTTCGTTTTTCAGTAACGGCTATAAGCATATGTCCTTTTAAATCACTCGATACCTTTTCTAAGTCATATCCTCCTATAATACCCGCATCTAATAGCTTTGAATTTATTTCTTCTATAGGTTGCTTCATATCCACAACGATTTCATTAAAAAATCTATCACTATATAAAACATTCATTCCATATTGTTCTACTAAAATATTTTTCAAATAATGGGCATGGTACATATTACGTTTTGCAATATCTTGAATACCTTCTTTGCCAAAAGCACTCATTGCTACAGAACTAGCTAATGCATATAAAGCTTGATTGGAACATATATTAGAAGTTGCTTTATCTCTTCTAATATGCTGTTCACGTGCTTGGAGCGTTAGAACATATCCACGTATGCCATTTTCATCTACTGTTTCTCCAACTAAGCGTCCAGGAACTTTTCGCATTAATTTTTTAGTCGTCGCAAAATAACCACAATGTGGACCACCAAACTGTGCTGGTATACCAAAAACTTGTGTATCTCCTACTACTATATCAGCCCCAAAGTCACCAGGAGGCGTAAGAGTTCCTAGCGAAAGTGGATTAGAAGACGCAATAAACATTCTTTTTTTATCCTCTTTAACCAGTTCTCCAATTTCTTTCATCGGTTCCAACTGGCCATAGAAATTAGGATATTGTACAACAAAACTTGCTGTTTCCTCATCCAATTCCTTTTTTAAAGAAGCAATATCTGTTTGGCCATCTACTGAAGGAATTATAACTACATCGAGATTAAATCCTCTTGCATACGTTTGAATGACTTCCTGATATTCTGGATGCACTGTTTCTGATACAAGTACCTTTTTTCTCTTCGTTTGGCCATAACTCATATTTACTGCCTCACCAAGTGCGGTACCACCATCATAAAGTGATGAATTAGCAACTTCCATATTAGTTAACTCACAAATCATTGTTTGGAATTCAAAGATTGCCTGTAATTCGCCTTGTGAAATTTCTGGCTGATATGGTGTATAAGCCGTGTAAAACTCGGAGCGAGATATCACATGATCCACTACTGAAGGA
The DNA here is from genome assembly GCA_035301445.1 of Pseudogracilibacillus sp. Classification (GTDB taxonomy): domain Bacteria; phylum Bacillota; class Bacilli; order Bacillales; family Amphibacillaceae; genus Pseudogracilibacillus. Next base: position 34,539 of record DATGUH010000059.1, read on the forward strand.
ATATAGTGATCATAAACCCCGGCTCCTAAAAAAGAGGTATAATCATTTGTATTCGCATTTTTTTTAGCTAGTTCAGACATTTCTTTTTTTAATTCAAATTCACTAACCGGTTCCGGTATTTCGAATTCACGTTCAAATCTAATCTCTTTAGGTATATCTTCAAATAATGTATCAGAAGATTCAATACCGATAGCTTCATACATTTCTTTTTTATCCTCGTCGGTCATTGGTAAGTAACGAAATTCATTCATGTTGAAATCCCCCAATAATTTATCTTTTATAAAACGGCGTTTGTATAACTACAGCTTCTAATTGTCTCTTACGTACTTGGATATATACCGATTGTCCTTC
>DATGUH010000060.1:0-12146 GCA_035301445.1 Pseudogracilibacillus sp.
CTAATTCATCCATAAAATTAGCCGTATAACGTGTTAAATGTTCAGTATGATCCATCATTATCCTCCAACACATTTAGCATAGGTAAAAACTTCACTTTCGTTTCTTCAAATTCCATTTCTGGATCTGAATCACGCATGACACCACATCCAGCGAACAAATTAACTTCATCATTATGAACTAGTCCAGATCGGATTGCTACAGCAAATTCACTATGTCTCGAGCTGTCTAACCAGCCAACAGGGGCTCCGTACCATCCGCGGTCCATAAATTCATTTTCCCGAATAAACTTTAACGCCTTTTGACGAGGTACGCCACCAAGTGCTGGTGTTGGGTGTAAATTTTTAATAAGATCAAACACATCATATGGTTCTTTAAGCGTTGCTTTTACCGGTGTATATAAATGTTGTAAATTTTGTAATGGATAAATAACTGGCGCTTCTGGGATGTGTATATCGACACAATAAGATGCAATACTATCTTTGATCATCTGCACGACATAATCATGTTCTTCCAAGTTTTTCTCATCACGCAGTAAATCATTTGCCAAATCCTCGTCTTCATCCATCGTTTTACCCCTAGGGGCTGTACCTGCAAGACATGTGGAGAGAATATGCTGATCCTCTACTAATACTAACCTCTCCGGAGTAGCCCCAATAAAACAGTCATCCCCTGCTTCATAGGCAAACACATAACTATTGGGTTGTGTCCTAAGTAAACGTCTAAGCATATTACCGATATGTGCTTGTTTGTTTAAAGTTAATTGAATTTCTCGAGCAAGTACAATTTTTTTCGCTTGACCGCTTTTTATTTCCTCAACTGCTTTTTGAACAAGTTCCTTCCACTCTTCTGGTTTCAACACCTTTTTTCCAGTCACTCTTTGCGGTACTTGGTCTTTTGTAAACACTGGCGTATATAATTCTTGCTCAAAAGATTCTGCCGTTTCCAACACGTTTGCGATCAATGTATGTTCATCGATATAATCATTCATTGTTAAAAAATAGCGACCTTCTGTATATGCTAGCATAAATCTTGGAATCGTCAGCATTGCTGGTGCATAATTAGACCATTCACTACTTTCAGGTCTTGTAGGATCAAATGCCATACCAGAGGCAGCCGTAATACCTGTCCCAGCATATGAAAATGGATTATACTCTACCGCTTCCTCTAATAGTTTATGCCATTTTGAACGAACTGTCTCTACTTCGCCGTTCTGACAAACCATTTCTTTAGCGGTTCCGATTCCCAGTAGACAAAAATCTTGCTGGTGATTCGACCAGTAATATCTATTCGTATTTTTATGATCAAAGTGATCGAATACATTTAACAAATTAACAGGTGCTATTTCCTTCGTTACACTAAAAAATATATTTTTATTTTCGTTTGATGCTATTTTTTTTACATGATATAAAAAGGACGATAATGTTTCTTCCTTTGTATCAATCATTTGCTTACCTCCAATATAAACAAAGAGCACATAAGTTACTCTTCTATTTTATGCTGTTTTCACTTGTTTCTCAAGAGAATGACACAGTTTATGATAAATCTAAGTTGATTGACTTTGCGTATATTATTCCATATGATGAAAATGTACCATTATCAAATCATGGGGAGTAAAGCAATGAATCAAGATAAATTAAATATTAAAGAGGCCTTAAATGAACAAGGTGGATTCCATGTGTGGTGGCGACTCTTACGTCCACATACACTTACAGCCTCCTTTGTACCAGTATTTGTAGGGACGATGTTCGCTTTTATTGAAAACAATACATTTCATACTGCTTTATTTGTTGCAATGATGTTGGCAGCCATCCTTATTCAAGCAGCTACCAATATGTTTAATGAATATTATGATTTTAAAAGAGGGTTAGATAAAGAAGATTCAGTTGGTATCGGTGGTACGATTGTTAGAGATGGTGTATCTCCTCAAAAAATACTCACGCTTGCCTTCTTATTTTTTGGAATAGCAATTTTACTAGGTGTATACATTGCTGCTTCTACTAGTTGGTGGATAGCGGCCATAGGCGCCTGCTGTATGTTTATTGGGTATTTGTATACTGGTGGTCCATTACCAATTGCATATACACCTTTTGGAGAACTATTTGCCGGGTTACTTATGGGAACAGTAATGATTGCTATTAGCTATTATATCCAAACAATGATGGTAACAATTGGAGTAATTCTTATATCTTTACCAATTGCCATTTTTATTGGTGCAATACTTTTATCTAATAACATTCGTGACCTCGATAATGACAAAGAAAGTGGCCGTAAAACAATTGCGATTTTACTTGGGAGAAAAAAAGCGATTCAATTTTTAGTACTGCTTTTTGCTATAGCTTATGGTCTTACTTGTGCATTAATTATAAATGGTATTTTACCATTATGGTCTATCATCACATTACTTAGTATCAAAGTAGCAGTGGATGTTATTAAAGGATTTATTGGTAAAAAAACACCTATTGAAATGATGCCAGCAATGGCGGCAACAGGGAAAACAAATTCAGTATATGGTTTTCTATTAGGATTATCTTTATTGATTGGACATTTCTTTTAAAAATTGGAGGAAAACTTCATATGCACATGAAATTAATGGAAACAATGGGAATTGAAACGATTTCAATGGAAAAAGATAAAGTTGTTTTATCCATGCCAGTAGACGAACGGACACACCAGCCTGCTGGTTTTCTACACGGAGGTGCTAGTGTTCTTTTAGCTGAGACGGCTGCAAGTATTGCTGGTTTTCTCAATATTGATCAGGAAAATCAGTCTGTTTTTGGTATTGAGATTAATGCCAATCATATAAAGAGTAAAAAAGACGGCAGCGTTTTCGCCAGTGCAACTCCCTACCATGTAGGCAAACGGACAATGGTTTGGGATATTGAGATAACGGATGAAAAGAAACAACTCGTCTGTATTTCACGTTGCACACTTGGGGTCGTTGATAAACGTTGACTAAATGGGTGGTGTTATAACGATGTGTATTATTAGCTTTCATGTTCATGAACATCCCACTTACAAACTAGTTGTTATCGCTAATCGTGATGAACAGTATAAAAGGTCAACAGCACAAGCCCATTTTTGGGAGGATGAACCAGACATACTTGCCGGTAGAGACCTAGAAGCAATGGGAACATGGATGGGAATTACGAAACAAGGACGATTTGCGGCGTTAACAAATTATCGCAATCCAAACGAACAACACCCTGCCAATATGTCTCGTGGGCATATCGTCTCTTCGTTCTTAAAAAGTAAAGGAACACCAATTAACTTTTTAAAAAAGTTACAACAAGAACGCCATGATTATAACGGTTTTAATCTTATAGCTGGTACGGTAAATGAATTATATTTCTATAGTAAACAAGGTAACGTGATTCAACCAATAGAACCAGGCACTTATTCCTTAAGTAATGCCAGTCTGAATACACCGTGGCCAAAAGTTGTCAAAGCTAGGACGCGATTGGAAAATTATTTGTTCAAAAATGATACCGTAGATCCACAAATATTATTTAAACAGTTAAGTGATGATACATTGGCAGAAGATAATGAGCTTCCTGACACCGGTGTTGGGCAAACCATAGAGAAACAACTCTCTTCTGTCTTTATTCGTACTGAAGGTTATGGGACAAAATCTTCCACTGTATTACTAGTTACACATGACGATGAAGTTACTTTCATGGAACGAACCTTTAAAAAGGGCATATATTCCGGAGATCTTGTTCAAAAACATTTCAAACTAGCTTAAAATATCAAAAAGCAGGTGGTCCACCTTACAATTAATGGGCTACCTGCTTTTTTAATGCAAGTTCTAAGATTTATCTTCGTCTTAACTTGGACAATAACCTTAGTATTTCCAAATACAGCCATACCAATGTCACCATCAGTGTGAAAGAAGCATACCACTCCATATATTTCGGTACGGAACTCGAAGCAGCATTTTTTATGAAATCAAGGTCAAGAATTAAATTCATTGCCGCTACCCCAACAATCACTAAACTAATAATGATACCAACAGGTCCTGAATCATGTATAAATGGTATCTGACTTCCAAAGAGTCGCAAGATAAAATTCAGTAAGTACGCCAAACCAATGGCCCCTGTCGCAACCATTACACCGACTTTAAATTTCCTAGTCGGTCGGATAATTTTTGTAGCATACAAGGTTAACATTACAAAGAAAACACATAATGTTAAAATAATAGCCTGCACGACGATACCATCCATATAAAAGGCATATTGTGCAGAAATAGCTCCAAGAAGAAGTCCTTCTAATATAGCATATAACGGTCCTGTTATTGGAGAGGCCTTAGGAACAAATATAGTGATCAATGCTACAATAAATCCACCTATAGCACTACCAAAAATAAGGGGGATCATATTCCCCTCATTTACATATAAATTCCAAGAAAAAGCAGCACTCCCGAATAACAAAACAAGTAATATAAGCGATTTTCGTACAACACCATCTAATGTCATCGTCTTATTTAACGATGCACTCTCAACATTTCGAAATGTCGACCTTCGTAAACTGGGATTACCACTTCGTAACATAACATAACTCCACTTCTATTATTTTTTGCCTTCATGTATAGATTGACAAATTTCTTTGATATTGTTGAATCTACTTTTAATGACGTTTCTAATCTTTATATATAATATATAAACCTCTATAAACCAATATCAATTCAAAGAAACTCCTACTAGTATACAGTTTAAAGAACACATTTGACAATTTCAATCCATATTATTTTAAAACGACTCTTTATAAAGTGTCGATAAAAACTTATATTTATACTAAATTAGATCTTGTTAAAAATTGTGCATTGAACACGTTGACTTCCACTACAAACGGCTCGCTTTTCACAGGCTACTGGGTTGTACATTCAAAAGATATACACATTTAAGTTGCTCAACTTACTTTTGTATATGTTTCTTTTTTGTTTTGATATCACCTACGTTATTTACTATAGAACCACAATAACTTATCACAAAAAAATAGTTTCAATTATATTCGTACATATAATTGAAACTATACTCTTTATTTGCATTTGGAAATGTCCAAACTTATATTTATATTTAGTTCATCATGCTCGCATGCTTACTTTCAATCCAATCCCTTAACTTCATAAACAATGGAATAAACAACAAGCTGACAATAACACCTTTAATGAAATTAAAAGGGAGTACACCAGCTACAACAGAAGTAAGTTTTATCGTATCGTTCATTTCCATACCAACAAGCAATGAATATGCGGGCAGTACGATAAAGTAATTTAGAACGCTCATAATAATCGCCATACCGAATGTGCCTATAACTAATCCCGCCACAATACTTTTTACACCTTTATATCTTTTATATAAATAAGCGACTGGAAAAACATATAACGTTCCTGCAATAAAGTTCGCTGCTACACCGATTGGATCTGTAGCACCAGTTGCAACAAAGTACAATGCATTTTTTAAAAAGACGACAAGTATGCCTGCAAGTGGTGAAAATACTAACCCCGCAATCAGTGCTGGTACATCACTGAAATCAACTTTTAAATAAGGTGGTAAAAGCGGTAATGGAAAACTGATGAAAAATAAAACAAGTGAAACTGTGGCTAAAAGTGACAAGACAACTAATTTTACTAATTTTGATGAGCGATTGTTAACTTGCACTATCAATTCCTCCTTCACTATATCGATCCATCAGAAAGTGTGAAGGATAAGCCGCTTATTCTTCTTTAACAATTAAAAACCCTAAAACAAGTAATGTTCTAGGGCATAATATGCGTAAAGAAATCACGTACAACCAAAAATTGTACATTAAGCTTCATCTTCTCCCATCCAGACTTTAACTGTCGGCTTTGGTCTTTCACCAAATCCACCGCTATATGAATCATACAGCGGGTCACGGGCTTAAAGTTTTTATAACTTCTTACCGTCGGTCGGGAATTGCACCCTGCCCCGAAAATGGAATCGATATGTTATTGTATATCCAATATAGTCGATTTGTATAAATAATGCAAGCGTAGTGTTTATTATTTTATTGAGTAGTTTAAGCGACCTTTTGCAGTGAAACCCATTCTTAAGCAGACAATGTGCGAATTTTACATCCTGTTATTATTTTATGAAATTGAATCAGTTAATAAGATAATACGAAAGCCGATTTCCAGTTTCCATTGAAGAAATGACTTTTTACGGATGACACATTATATAGAAGTTGTGTCTGTTTAGTTTACCTTCTTATCATCTTCCAGTAGACTAATTGTAAGAATGAAATTAAAGGAGCGATCGTTATGGACTTAAATCAATGGTATGAAAAAGGCATTACTAAAGAGGCTTATATGAGCGATTTGGATAAACATCGTGATGATTTTCATACAGTTTATAACCAATTTAATGTTCCTGAAGAAGATAGTGATACTTTAAAAGAAAAATCAGGGATTCGTGTTATCGCACTAGCCGAGGTCTGGTGTGGCCATTGCATGATGAACGTGCCGATTCTTTTAAAAATCCTAGAAACAGCTAATATTCCGGTTAGTTTCCTTCCAAGGGATGATCATTTAGAGCTTATGGATCAGTATACAATTAACAATAAACGTTTTATACCTATATTTATTTTTATTGATGACTCAGGTAATGAAATTGGAAAATGGGGACCTATGGCACCCGAAGTAGAGAAGCTTTCCGAAGAAATGAAAGCGTCGGTTCCTGCAAAAGATCATCCTGATTATGCGGAAAGTTTTAAGCAATATGCTGAAAAAATTAGCAAGCTATTCACACAGGATGATACATACTGGGTACCAACCTATGAGTCCATTATGAAAGCAATGCCTTAATATTTTATACTTCCAAGTATTCTTTAAAAATTTTTTAATTTTTTTGTTTAAAAAAAGAATAACGGGGTATACTTATTAATGTAAGACTTTCTCGTATTCCCCCTGTAAGCAAAGCGATTAATCGCTTTGCTCTTTTTTTGTCATTTACCATGTAAGAGCAAGTTTACTAGTACAAACAAAAAAAGGATTGGACTTTTATTTGTCTGAATCCTTTGTTTTAATTTCACCACATATTATTCGATCTCCAGAGTTACCACTAATTTGGGTCATACCATCATCCGCTTCACTTGTCACTATAAGAGATGTACCTTCCCCGGCTGTTAAGGATTTGCCTTTTTCCGTTAGCAAGGAAGTATCTTCGGCTATTACCTTTGTATCCACTTCCCCATGCTTATCAGCTTCAATATTTTTCAAATCGCCTACATGAGGCCCTTTAGGATATAATAAACCATGTTCCTTATCGTCAGGATTAAAATGATTACCAGCTTGCTTAAACTTTGGTCCTTTACAGGCAGCTTTTTCATGCAAATGAAGGCCATGATATCCTGGAGTAAGCCCTTTTAATTTAAGACGAATTTCTACCCCATCTGGATCTTCTTTCAAGGACGCTGTTCCTGATTTGTCACCATTTTCCAAATACATATTAACTTCTTTCACGGTTTTCGGCTGTTGCGTTATTTGACAGGCCGAAAGTATACAAAAACTACTTATCATAACAATCAATAAGCGCATGTCTTCGCACTCCTTTTCACTCATACGTGTTAGTATATGCGAAGACATTTATTTTAAACGAAGAAAATCATTTACTGCTTTCATTAGTGAATATCCTTATTACTGTTCTCCTTCATTTGAATGTTCATCATGTTCATGCTTATGCTCATATTGATTTAAATGATATTTTTCATCTATAATTTTTTCTTCTTTTTTTGACTTTTTATAAAATATATACATCGTTGCTACTGCACCACACATGAAAATAACCAATGTTATAAAAGCCGGAATATACTCCGATTTATCTTCAGGAAAATAAAGAAATTCCATAAACATGCAAACCACATCCTTTGAGTTTATTATAGCAAATTTAATACGCCATTACACATAATGAATATATTATTCGCAAATTTGTTGTATTTTTGCCACAATAGAGGTATCTATTATGATTGGAGGAGATTATTTGGCAACCTTAACTGTTGGAGATATTGTTGAAACAAATTACAATTCCGGCACATACATTGGCGAAATTATACAAGATAAAGGTAATTTTGCATTAGTAAAAATTCTAGCAGTAGTGAAGCATCCGATGCAGGGCGATTTGCATAATAGAGGCCAGGTGGAAGGTGTCGCATTCCATGAAAGAAAAGCACTCGCCTATCAAGAGAAAATGAATGCACGTAAAAGGATGACAAAGCATTATGATGGAGAAGTACCTGATTATGCCGAGTCTTTAAAGGAAGCCGTTGAACAGTATAAACAAGTATTACAAACCGAAGATACACCATTTAATCAAAAATCTTTAGAAAAAATTGCCGATTTGGAAAAACATTATTATCATAAAATATATAACGCATAAAGGAGACATAATAGATGAGTATACATATAGGTGCAAATAAAGGTGACATAGCAGATAAAATATTATTGCCTGGGGACCCACTAAGAGCAAAGTTTATTGCAGAAAATTATTTTGAAAATGTAAAACAATATAACGAAGTACGGGGAATGCTCGGTTATACAGGCACTTATAAGGGAGAACGTATCTCTGTCCAAGGTACTGGTATGGGCGTCCCTTCTATTTCTATTTATGTAAATGAATTGATGAACGATTATGATGTACAAAAGCTAGTTCGAGTAGGTACCTGTGGCGGCATGCAAGAAGATGTAAATATTCGTGATGTCATCTTGGCACAAGGTTCAACAACAGATTCACAGATGAACCGTAACACATTTGGTGGTGTTGACTATGCCCCACTTGCCGATTTTGATCTACTTAAAAAGGCACATAATATCACCGAAGAAAAAGGGTTAACAACTCATGTTGGCAACGTATTTACCAGTGATATTTTCTATCGTGACAACGGTGAAGCTTTTAATCAATTGTTGATGGACCACCGTGTACTTGGTGTCGAAATGGAAACAACCGCACTATACACACTTGCTGCAAAGTTTAATCGTCAAGCCCTTTCTATTCTTACTGTTTCCGATCATATTATTACAGGCGAAGCTACAACTTCAGAGGAAAGACAAACCTCTTTCCATCAGATGATGGAGTTGGCATTAGAAACGGTTATTCAATAATATTTCATATGAACGTGGAGAAACACCTTTCAGGGAGGGTAAATAGTGATGACTGCATTTTTACTTAATTTTCCACTAATTGCTGCATTATCCGCAATCATTTTTGCGCAAGTCATTAAAGTTCCAATTAGACTTATTGTCGCAAGAGATTTCAAGCCAAACCTTATTTTTGGTACTGGAAGCATGCCTAGTAGTCATTCGGCAGCAGTATCCGCCCTTACCACCGCCATTGGCATTTCTGAAGGTGTTTCTTCCGGTTTATTTGCAATCGCATTTATTTTTAGTGTAATTACGATGTTCGATGCTTCCGGGGTTAGACGTGAAGCAGGTGAACATGCCATCATACTCAACCAACTGGTTAAAGATTTTAGAAAATTAGTCGATCAAGCAAGTCATTGGCAGGATAAAGAAGAGTATGAAAAAATAGCAGAACTCAAAACTCTTCTTGGCCACAAACCAATCGAAGTTTTCGTCGGAGCACTCACAGGGATTGGTATTGCTTTTGTAATATCCTTATTATACGTATAAAAGAGCTTGGACAATATTCATTTCATATCCAAGCTCTTTTATTTATTTATTCTGCTGACTTTTCTTTCATTTGTTCACGAAAAACTTGTAACGTCTCTGTCTCATTCAATGCTTCTATCTCTTCTTCACTAATTTCTCCGTCACCTTCTTCAATGACGTACACTTCAACTTCTTTTTTACCCCATTCATTGTAAACTTCTTCTACTGTATCGAAATATAAATCTATTTTATTACCTGTTATAGCACCACCTATATCTGCCACAACACCATATCCATAATCTGGTATATAAAGTATCGTTCCAATTGGAAAAGTGTCTAAATCAGCAGCAATGGTTGAATATAAATCCCGCTTCACTTCCACTCCAGAATAAGTAATACCATAATCAGGATGTCCTTCTGTTTTACCAGTAGATTCATGACCTGCCGTATATCCTGTAGCTACAACCGTAGAAGTTGGATAATCCGAAAAGTCAATTGCTTCTTCAATCGTCTTTGATTCATCTATTTGATCACTGGAAATATAAGTTTCGGAATTATTTGCTAGATTAAAATATTTATCTTCCATATGCATTTCACGCTTTTCAAGCTCACTGTTTTCCAGAGATTGTGCTGAGACCATTTGTTTCATATCAAAGTAGTTTATATTTGTTAACACACTCCAAGTCGTATATAGAGCACAAAAAAATAAAAGAACAATGAATAGTTTAGACATCCATTTTTGTATATGCATAGATTGACCACCTCTTAAAATGTCATCATTGCCAAAAATAGACTTACTTATTCATCATTCTTTTTAAAAATTTATTCAAACACATCAAAACATTCTATATCCACTCTTACGAAGTAATCTTACAACAATTCCAGAAACTAAAGTACCTGCAAACCCAGAAGACAAAATGACTATATCCACTACAGGAAGAGAAATCATCTTATGAAAAGTAGCTGATATAGCTTTATACGTCGTAGTAAAATATTCACTGATACGACTATCCCCAACAATGATTGATATAATAATTGGGTACAAAATAGCCATTAACCATGTACGACGCAACAACATATTTAAAATAAAAGCAATTCCAAAAAATATAATGAAATATAAAATAACAGAAAGAATCAATTGAATGACTTGTGTAATCAAAAGTATGGCCCCTTTCGCATGCTGCCAATAAATCAAAATGTAATTCCTTCTATATTTTATATTCCCCAAACTAAAAAAGCAAAATAATGACCCTTTTAAGATGCAACATTTTAATTTATTATAAAAATTCTTATTATGAATTTTCCCATACATGTTGTCTTACCTGCAATAGTGGTTGCATTCTCTATTAACATACGTTATGATGTCATTTATAAGTCAACTAGTCGGAATTAAAAATCAAAGTTGCTTTTGTTTATTCTACTTTAAAGATGGTGTAAAATAGGTGTTATGATGCGGAGGGACGTACATGACTGAAAAAATTTATGATATAACCATTATTGGGGCAGGTCCAGCTGGATTATTTACAGGTTTTTATGGTGGTATGCGACAAGCTAGTGTTAAATTAATTGAAAGCCTTCCTCACACAGGTGGACAACTAACTGCACTTTATCCTGAAAAATACATTTATGATGTACCTGGCTTTCCCAAAATTCGTGCTCAAGAATTAGTTAATAATCTTGAAGAGCAATTGAAGTTATTTGATTCTGAAATTGTATTAAATCAAACAATTGCGCACGTAGAAAGAATGGAGGACGATGTTTTAAAATTAACATCTTCTGATGGAGATGTACATTATACAAGAGTGATGATTATTACAGCAGGAAATGGGGCGTTTGAGCCTAGAAGGTTGAATATCCCAGAATGTGCACGATTTGAAACAACTAATCTTCACTATTTTGTGGATGACATGAGTAAATATCAAGATCAACATGTTGTTATTTTAGGTGGTGGCGACTCAGCGGTTGATTGGGCGCTTATGTTAGAACAAGTTGCCGAAAAGGTTACTTTAATTCATCGACGTGAAAAATTCCGTGCACACGAACATAGCATTGAATTACTTCATCAATCCACAGTGAATATAATAACACCTTATGTACCTACCGATTTAGAAGGCGCAGATTATATTGAACGACTCGTTTTACAAGAAACACGCGGGGAAAAATTATTAAAACTTGATGTCGACTCCGTGCTATGTAACTATGGATTTGTTTCTAAATTAGGTCCCATTGCGGACTGGGGTCTGGATATTCACCGAAATAGCATCGAAGTGAACCAAAAAATGGAGACAAATATTCCAGGTATTTATGCAGTCGGTGATATTAACACTTATGACGGTAAAGTAAAATTAATTGCGACAGGATTTGGTGAAGGTCCAACTGCAATAAATAACGCAATGCAATATATGAATCCAAAAGCACGAGTGCAGCCTCGCCACTCCACTAGTATGTTTTAAACAATCAATTACGCAATGAGGCTGACATAATTAAATAATTTATGTAAAAACGAACATTCAGTTGATTCAGCAA
>DATGUH010000061.1:0-3429 GCA_035301445.1 Pseudogracilibacillus sp.
ACTTGTTTTTGCAACTACTACGAGTTTACAATAAACGCTTCATAGCAAAGCGTCAACTGTTACGCATAAGAATGAAAAATAATTTGTTCCTATCCATTGGGAGAGTGAAGGTTTAAAATATATTCAACTGATAAGCATCAATATAGGTCTGAGGAATGCTTGTTCATCTTAATAAATAATTAATTACACCGGTTAAACACAAACAAAAAGCGCAGACTTTTGAGGAGTCTGCGCTTTTTGTCTTATTATGCACTCATATCTGATTGCCGTTTCTTACTAAACCATTGTCGGATATTTTTAGCACTTCCTTCAATAACTGGTTGCCAAAGCGCAATATTCCATTTGCTAGATAACATCACGACGATCAATGCCGACAACAATGCTATCCCTAGTAATCCTCCAATACCAGTTACATTGAACATCTCTGTTTCTCTGAAAAATTGTACAAAGAAACCATGCAACAAGTATACATACAACGTCCTAGCTCCAAGTGGTGTGATAGCCATTTCCTTTTGCGGTATCCATGCTAATACAGACGCTGCCATCAATGTAGACGTAATATATACTGCCAACCGTGCGAACGCTCCAAATTCGACAGTTCCAAGGGTACTATAAGACTTAGAAGATAATAACCATCCTGAATCAATATCTGGCAAGAAATAAATAACTAAAGCAGCAACTGCTAAAAATAATAACGCACTATATTTGACTGCTTTTTGCTTTAATACTAGTATCTGATTCTTGGTTACCCAAAACCCAATTAAGAAGTATGGAAAGAATACAAATGTTCTGGATAAACTGAATGTATGCCCAACATTGTCTGCAAAACCAATTAGGATTCCTACAGCCAACGCTATACTAATCCCAAGAAATGGTGGTATTTTCTTATATAAAATCAATAGTAAATGCCAGCAGAATAAGCTGAACAAGAACCAAAGTGACCAATGCGGATAAAAGATTGTATCTGTATACCAATCTGATTTCCCTAAAAAGAAATAATATACTGTATAAAGAACTTGGAAAATAATATACGGGATAATTAATTTCTTGGCGAGTTTACCAATAAATTTAAAGTCCCCTGCGCCTTTAGCAAAAAAGCCGGCAAGAAAAATAAATGCTGGCATATGGAATGTATACATCCATGTGTATAGAGTGTGAATGGCTTTTGAATCCGTAATAAATGGCTGAATCATATGACCAAACACTACTAGAAATATTAATATCCATTTCGCATTATCAAAATAAGCATTTCTTTTCATGTCGCAAAACCTCTTTACTATAAATATAATGAATTCACTTTCTAATATATCATTTTACCCTATTTTAAACATAATCATGCTTTAATTCATCTTTTTAATCTATTTGTTATCGATTTGTAATCGTCTATTTCAAATAATTGTCACTGTTCTTTTTTTAACAAGAAAAAAGCCTGTGCGCACATACACAGGCCATCCAAATTCTCCATAATTACTCAACTTATCCAGCATTCTTAGTCTCACTGGACATCCATCAATCAGTTCACATCAACCATATATTGGACACTACTTGAGAAGTGAGAATGATCATAGCTCTTATTACAACTAACTGAATTTTCCCTAATTACAGATAATAGCGTCCATTAAGTCTACAAAGCTCTCTCCTTTCTTTACATATTTTCATGAAGATAAAAGCAGTTCAAGCTCCTCGAATATTAAATTTGCTGATTGCTTTTTCTTACAAGTTCATCATATGTGATAAAACTATTAGCGTCAAAAGCTGAAAATTCTATTTTAATACAGCTTATAATTGAAAACATAAGAAAAAATTGATTTTTATGAATGCATTTTTCAAAATTAATTCATTTTCCATACCAAAAATGCAATCTTATGCTTTAAATATTTTTATTTCATTCATTTACACTATTCTACTTGATTAATCTTTTAGAAATGTCTTTGGCATAACAACTGCAATTACTTCTCCCCTAGCACAACATTCATCCATTGCATATACTTCTGTTAAAACCCGCCATTTTTTAGGGTGTATTTCCTCTACTTTACCTACCGCTTTTAACGGAATATCCTGCGGTGTTGGTTTCATAAAATCAATATGCAAAGACCCAGTAACAAAACGGGGAGGTGCTACATTTTCAGATGGTTCATGTCCATTTTTTCGATGCAATGCCAATGAAGCCGACCCTGTACCATGGCAATCAATTAAAGATGCTAGTAATCCTCCATAAACAAATCCAGGAATAGCTGTATGTTCCTTACGTGGCGAGTAAATTGTCACAGTCTCATCACCATGCCAACCGGTACGTAAATGTAGTCCTTCTTGATTCAAGCGTCCACATCCATAGCACCAGGCAAAATCTTCTTCATATTTATCTTGAATGGCATATTCTACTTTCAGCATACGTATCCTTCCCTTCTAAAAAAGCGCACAATCATTTGTGCGCCGTTTAAGCATTTTTATCCATACTTTGCATTTTCCATTCGCCATCTAGTTGAACAAATTCAAAATCAATAGTGTAGCTAGACTCCGTTTCATAGTCGGTAATACCATATCCAACAAACACTGTATGATCATCAGATTCATGAACATATCGATATTCCAAGTTGTCTTCCGGTTCCTGAACAAAATCTATATCATGTTCATATTCGCCTTCAAAATGAAATACATTTCCATCTTTGTCAATAGAACCTGCATCTGTTAAAATGCTTTCTAAATAATCATAATCCTCATCTCTTTGTGCCGCAAAGATTTTAAGACTTAATTCCTTTAATTGTTCTTCCACAGACTTATCATCTGACTCATCTTCGTCATTTTCCGTCGCTTGATTTTCTTGTTCATTCCCATCTTCTGAACTGGCATTGTCAGAATTTGTATCATTTTTACTTTTTGATGAATCGTTTGTTTCAGCATCATTTTTATTTCCATCATTATTATTGCTGACAGCTTGATTATTGTCTGCATTATTTTGTACAGCGTCGTTATTATTGTTCGCATCTTTACCGCAAGCAGCAACTACTAATACGACCAATAACATAGACATCAATAACTTTTTCATAAACTACCAACCCCTCTAGTATAAGAATACCACAAAAGTATTGAAAAGTGCATAATATTTCCTTCGACTATTCTAAAACAATTACCAACTATCATTGCCATTCACAACGCTCTTCATTAAACTCATATTTCACATAAAAATGCCCTGAACCATTAATGGCCCAAGACATTTTTGGTAGTCATTTATTGCTCAGTATTTGTATTATCTTCTGTGTATGGTGTATCAATTACATCCATGCCAGTCGTATCAACCGGTTGTTTGTTTCTAAACATGAATATAGAAATACTTGTCGAACCTGAAAAGGTGATAATACCAATGACAAGATGTAGAATTGGATTGGTTGAATATCTTTTTGCCAAGAAGTAAAAAGCATAAAAAAACAA
>DATGUH010000062.1:0-8405 GCA_035301445.1 Pseudogracilibacillus sp.
CAAGTATGGTGACAACCCATCCCCATCTTCCTATGTGTAGGCGGACCTGTGATTCTTTATCGTATTTCTCTAGTAAGTCCGCTGCATTTGTTTTATGTTGTTGAACATCTTCTTCCATAGGGTCACCAACCTTCGGAATAATAAAGAAAGAGGCACTTAAACTACCTCTCTCCTCCAGTTATATCATATACATAGGTTTATTCTTTCACATCTTCAAAACTCTCAATACCTGTATCTTCTCTTGTAACGATTTGTACGATTTCAGGGTAAATATGACCAATAAAAGCTACATTATCTACTTCATTATCTTCAAAGTCTCCTTCTCCATTAATAGCATCATTTGCTGGTACGTGGACTGTCATGCCTAAGTCCATTTCGTCATCTCTTATCGTTGCTAAGTTCTCAATAGATGCTCCTGTTTCTGTATTAGTAAAACTACCATCCAAATGATCATTCCAAATATTGACCATTTCTCCTCCAAGCGGGTAATAAGTTCCGCCTTGACTTCCTGTTCCAAGAACATATTCTGTCTTTTCTTCATCCACATCAAGTTCTGCAATTGGGTTATCAAAATCTAAGCCTTGTTCCTCATAATATTTTGCTGCTCCCGGATGCATAGGTAAATCTTCTGCTCCATTTAACGCATTATCCAATGTCATTTGCTCCGCTTGCGCATGTGTATTTTCATCCGCGTTTTCTATCATTGATTTAGCTAATTCATATCCTAAGTCTTCATCAATTGTATTCGTATTCCCCATTAAAATAGCATAGGCTGCTACTGTTTCCACATCATCTTCCATAAATTCATAAGTATCACTCGGAATTGTAAACGCCTCATAACCAGTGTCCTGTTCAACAGCTTCAATCACATCGTCTGATAAACCTAGTAATCTTACATCACCCGTTGAAGCTTGAAGATTTTCAATATTTCCCGCTGGCATACCTAAAACACCTACAGAAATATCAATATTACCATCCTGCACTTCATCAGCTGCATCTCCAAACCCTTCTTGATACTCAGTGTAATCACCTTCTCCAATGTCATAGGCTTCTAAAATAGCTTGTGATAAAGAGTTTGTCTCACTTGCAGGTGGCCCGATAGCAATATCCGTATCCCCACCGCCACCACATGCTGAAAGAAAAAGTGCCAGTCCAATCACAATAATACTTAAAAAACGTTTTTTCTTCATCATTGCTACTTCCCCCTTTATAATTATAAATTTAATTCATTATTGACCATCGTGAGTGTCTTTTAATATTCGTCACTCTTATGTTAGCGTTTACATTAAATCGAACAATATTAACTCTTTTCATGTTTATGCTAATATATCATACTTCATGTGTGAATATCAAAATAGTTTAAATATTTTGTTTCTTAGAGACTCATTAAAAGTTCACTTCCAATCTTTTTAAAGTAAATTTCGTTCATTTAAAAGCCTTACTTTACACTAACTTGTGCTAACTAAAGTTTTTGATAACACTTTTTTATAAGCATCCAATGTTTTTTCAATCTCTTGCTCACCATGCATCGTTGAAAGAGAATAACGATTACCGGGCTTAACATAGATACCTTCATCTAATAAATAAAGATCAATCCTTTTTCTAAGTTCAATATCAGATAACATAAAATCTCGATAATTACTCAATGGCTGATCGGTTAATATAATATTAAACATAGACCCAATTCCCATTGCTTGCATGGCAATCCCTTTTTCGAAAAAGAGTTTTTCCAATTCTTTTTTCAAAACATCTGCTCTTTTAAACACATCATTGATTTCTTGTTCTAGTATTTTAACGGTTGTCATCCCTGCCGCTAATATGAGAGGGTGACCATTATAAGTACCACTATGAAACAAGGTATCCATTGCCTTCCAATCAGATTGATGATTTGCTGGCGCGCTTTGCATAAGAATATCTTTTTTTCCTCCAACAACTCCTATCGGAAAGCCTCCTCCAACCGTTTTACCAAGTGTAGTTAAATCCGGCTCTATATTATATAGAGACTGTGCACCACCCATGCTTACTCGAAATCCTGTTTTCACCTCATCAAAAATTAATACAATACCTAATTTCTGCGTGATTTGTCTTATACCATTGATAAATGATTGATCAACGGGTAAAAAGCCATCTTGTATTGGTTCCATCACAAGCGCTGCTATTTGATCCTGGTTTGCTTTCAATATTTCCTCTGCATGCTCTAAATCATTGAATGGTAAAATGATTGTTTGTTCCTGATCCTTTGAAGCAAGTTCTTTAGAATTCGGGACCGTATTTGGATGTGTGACATCTCCTGCCTCACTCATAGGTGGAGCAATACTGAACAATACTTGACGATGACCTCCATGATAATGACCTTCAAATTTAGCAATTTTGTGTTTTCCCGTGTATGCGAAGGCTAATCTTATAGCTAACAATGTCGCCTCCGTTCCAGAATTCGTATAACGAAGTAACTCAATACTGGGATAATAATGTTGAATCATTTTCCCAAATTCAATTTCTATTTCACTAGGAGTTCCGTATAACCACGTTCCAAATTCTTGAACATGATTTTCTATTGTATCTTTAATTTTCGGATGTCCATGCCCTAACATTAATGCACTATAAGATAACAAATAATCAATATATTCATTGTTATCGACATCAGTCAAATAAGCCCCCTTACCGGATCTCATGAAAATCGGATAGGGTGAGAAGTTTTTGATGTTGGCAGTTATTCCTCCGGGCATAATCTCTTTGGCTTTTTGAAACAGTTGATAAGATTTCGTGTTATCCATCATCACAATCATCTCCAATTCATTAACTATTGCACACAAATTTGTGATACAATTTATATATTCACTTTACACTGAATTTTCAGATTCGTTAAATTCAAATCATACATATGGATATAAAAAAACGTTATAAGAAAGGGGGAAACTGTTGAACTTAGATCAGATAGAAGCCTTTATTTATGCTGCTGCAACAGGAAGCTTTAGTAAGGCTGGAGAAATGCTATTTATGTCACAGCCATCCGTTAGCACGAAAATTAAATCCTTAGAACAACAACTTGGTGCCCCTCTTTTTGAGAGAACTGGTAAGGAGATTTATCTCTCAGAAGAAGGTAAAGCCTTTTTACCCTATGCAGAAAAAATCTCCACTAATTTTCAAGACGGTCTCTCTACTATTAAAAAAATGGATACATCATCACAAGAGTTATCCATAGCCGCAGTTTATTCTAGTGTAAGTTATTTGCTTCCAAAGCTAATAAATGCCTTTTATCGAGATCATCCTAACATTAAACCTATAATTTATACGGGGCACTCAGATCAAGTTCTTAAAATGGTTTTGGATCACGATGTTTCTTTAGGGATTGTTCGATCTTTATATCATACAAAAATTGAATCTATTCCACTTATGAAAGATGAAATGTTACTGGCATGTCATTCAACCCACCCGCTGTCTGCTAAAAGACAAATTTCCTTGGAAGAGGTATCAGGGTTGCCATTTATATTGTTCAAACATGAAACCTTTGATTGGACGCTCATTCACAATGCATTTGAAAGAGCAGATATAAAGCCCAACGTCGTCATGGAAGTAGATAGTATTGAAGGTGCAAAACAAATGGTAATGGAAAATATGGGAATCTCATTTTTGCCATATTTTACAATTTCTAAAGAATTAGCATCCAAACAACTTTATACCGTTGACATTAAGGAGTTTCCAACCATAAAACGAAACTTCGATTTAATTACCAATCCCAGTAATCCTTTTAATAGTACAACAAGGGAATTCATGCAATTTATAAAGAAAAGATTTAATAATTGAAAACTAATCTAAGCATTTCAAAACTATTAAAATACTTGGTAAGATAGATAAATATAGTTCATTTCAAAAAGGAGCATGGTAAATGAGTATTGTAGAAAAATATACAGGCGTACCTACGACATGCATTTCCGATGGTATGGAAGGCCAATGTCATATGGATGTATCCATAAAACCTCTTAAAGAAAATTACCAAGCCGTTGGACGTGCATTAACCGTACAAATGGTACCAGGTGATAATCAAATTGTATTAAAAGCGATTAGAAAAGCACAACCAGGAGATGTCCTTGTTATTGACGCTAAAGGTGATACCCACCGTGCCATTGCTGGTGATTTTGTACTCGGGATGATGCAGACAATGGGATTAAGTGGGGTTGTTGTTGATGGTGCTATTCGAGATGTTACAGATGCAAAAGAACTTGATTTTCCTATATTTTGCAAAGCAACAACTGTAGCAGCAGGAAATAAACATGGAGCGGGAGAACTTAATGTTCCCATAACCTGTGGTGGAGTTGTTGTTGAACCTGGAGACATCGTTGCTTGCGATGCTGATGGCGTTGTTGTAGTTCCTAAAGTCGTAGCAGAAACTGTACTTAAAAAAGCCATTGATAAAGAAAAGAAAGATGAAGAACGTGAAGCACGGATTGGAAATGACCGAGAAAAAGTAATTGCTCATTTAGATAAAGTGTTAGAAAATAAATAAATAGTTATTATTTCTCACTTTCAAATGCAGCATTTTTTAACAATCACATTTAAAATGAATTGTAGTTTTAGCATATCTTTTTAAAAAAGGAAAACATTATATAGCAATAAATGATATAATAAACTTATCATCAATTTTGACAGGAGGAACAAATAGTATGAATGAACAACAATTAGATAAGGTTAAAAACGGAAAAGGCTTTATTGCAGCACTAGATCAAAGTGGTGGAAGTACACCTAAAGCTTTAAAAGCATATGGTGTTCCTGAATCAGCTTATTCCAACGAAGATGAAATGTTTGATCTTGTTCATGAAATGCGGACGAGAATCATCACATCACCTTCATTTGATGGAGATAAGATTCTTGGTGCTATTCTTTTTGAACAAACGATGGATCGAGAAATTGAAGGAAAGTACACAGCAGATTACTTAGCTGAGGATAAAGGTATCGTTCCTTTTCTAAAAATTGATAAAGGGCTTGCGGATGAGAAAAACGGTGCACAATTAATGAAGCCAATTCCTGGTTTAGATGACTTATTAAAAAGAGCTAACGAACGCCATATCTTTGGTACCAAAATGCGTTCAGTTATTAAAGAAGCTAATAACGATGCAATCAAAGAAGTTATTGACCAACAATTCACTATCGGCAAACAGATTATTGATGCCGGATTAATGCCAATTATCGAGCCAGAAGTAGATATTCACAGTGCGGATAAAGAAACGATTGAAGATGTCATGAAGTGGGAAATTATGGATCACCTAGATCGTCTTGGTGATGATGAAAAAGTGATGTTGAAATTAACAATCCCAACAAAGACAAATGCTTTCAAAGAATTAATCGATCATCCAAATGTTATCCGTGTTGTTGCGCTTTCCGGTGGATACGAGCGCGATGATGCAAACGAAAAATTAAAGCAAAATGATGGATTAATTGCAAGTTTCTCAAGAGCACTTTCTCAGGACTTGAACGCTGATCAATCAGATGATGAATTCAATACAGCACTTGCTGAAGCGGTTCAGTCCATTTATGAAGCTTCCATCTAAAACAAAGCAAAACACATTTTCATGCATTTTCTTTTAAATGTATAATAATTTAATAATATCGCAATTAGATGCTAAATCATCAATGATTAGCATCTTTTTTGTTCTGATATGATTGATAATAACAGCCATTTACTTTGTTCATCATTTGTTTATATGATGTTCATCTAGCGTTCATATAAACATTCTATACTAGTCTTGTAAGATTGATAGGGAGGAACAACAGATGAAAATGGCATGGAAAGAAATTAAAAAAAGCAAAGCACGTTTTATCATATTAGGATCCATTGTTTTTCTAGTCAGTTTATTGACATTCATTATTTCTGGCTTGTCGAATGGATTATCACATGAGAATGCAGCGCTTATTCAAGACTTACCTGAAGGACACTTTTATATGGATGAAGATGCGGATGAGACATACAATTTCTCTAAAATAAATAAAGATACGCAAGATGAGGCACTGAATGATTATCCAGATGCTGCTGCTTTTTCTATACAAATGGGTGTTTTTGAAGATGAAAATGATAAACAGCAAAGTGTAGCATATGTTGCTTCAACAGATTCTGATGATTTTGAAAGTATAGATGAGGGAAATATTATTCTTGATGAATCTCTCCAAGATGAAGGTATTGAAGTTGGAGATAAGCTCTCTAGTGAACAATTGGATGACGGATTCACTGTTCAAGGATTTGCAGATGAAGCGAAGTTTAGTCACTCTTCTGTAGCTTTTATAAATGAAGAAGACTATAAAGAAATGTATCATACCGATGAAATGCAACTATTGTATATGCCGGGAGAAGATAACGCTCCAACTATTGATGGATTAGTATCTTTTTCAAATCAAGACTTTTTAAACACGATTCCTAGTTACAAGGCAGAACAATTATCTTTGAATATGATTGTTTGGTTCTTAATCGTTATTAGCGGTATGCTCTTCGGAATCTTTTTCTACATGATGAATGTGCAAAAGATTGGCCTATATGGCATTCTGAAAGCAATTGGTGTTAAAACAAGTTATCTTTTTAGAATGATGTGGCTACAAATGTTAATGATTACTGCTATGGCGCTTATTATATCCATTGCACTCAGCCTTGGCTTTTCATACATTGCACCAGCAGAAATGCCATTCCACTTGACGATAATGAACATGACACAATTAGCAGCTGTCTTTATCGTTATCGGATTTATCGGTGCGACACTATCTGGTATTCAAATCAAAAAAATCGAACCATTACAAGCAATTCAACAAGGAGAGATGTAATATGGCACTATTTACAGCTGATACATTGCAGAAATCATTTACAAACGGGGAAGTTGAGGAACAAGTTTTGAAAGGAATTAGCCTTTCTTTGAATAAAGGAGAAATTACTGCACTGGCAGGCGCATCAGGTTCCGGAAAAAGTACATTGCTAACCATTGCTGCCGGCTTACAACAAGCATCTAATGGAACTATTATATTTGATGGACAAGATATGACTGCTATGAGTCAAGAAAACATCCGAAAAATTAGAGCCTCTGAGTTTGGGTTTGTTTTCCAATCTTCTCACCTTGTTCCATTCTTAACAGTAGAAGAACAACTCATGCTTATGCTTGATGTTGCAGGCTCAAAAATGAAAAAGGCTGAGAAGAAAGAAGAGGTGCGGAAGGTTCTGGATCTAGTTGATATGAGTCATCGTAAAGATGCATATCCTGCTTTATTGTCAGGCGGGGAAAAGCAGCGGGTTGCCATTTCACGAGCAGTAATTCACCAACCACAAATTTTATTCGCTGACGAACCTACTGCCAGCCTAGATTCAAAACGATCTAATGAAGTTATGAAATTAATTCGTGAACTCACTTCAGAATTAGGCATTACGACATTGATGGTTACACATGATGAAGATATGATGGAATATGCCGATAATGTGATTACGATGAAAGATGGCGTGATAGAAGAAGAAGCAGTATAGGCCATGAAAAAGATAAAAGGTACTAAATCGCTAAGGATTTGGTACCTTTTTTTCTTACGATTACACATGTATTTTAGTTAGCATAACGCTTCAACAAAATCATTAGCTTGAATTTACCACAACTACTCAATCATATTTCACAGGCATTTCTTTCTTTTTCATATCTCGTTTAGTTAATATGAATTGTTCTCGTTCATTGAAAAACAATTTATATGCAAGATGTAAAAATATTAATACGGTAATGGAAACAGTACCTGCCACACCAAGCATGACGGATATTTGATATTTAATAGCAGTAGTCGGCTCCTGTCCTGCAATGATTTGACCTGTCATCATTCCAGGCAAAAAGACAATTCCCATTCCGACCATCGCATTAACGGTTGGCAGCATAGCCTGATCAAATGCTTCGTTGACAATAGACTTAGAAGCTGTTTTTGGTGAAGCTCCTAACATCAATGCTCCTTCTATATTGGCTTGTCGATCCCTCATCCCTGTCAATAAATTATTCACACCAAGCGAAACACCTGTCATTGTTTTACCTATAATCATCCCACCGATAGGAATAAAATATTGTGGATTATACCAAGGATCCAACTGCAAGACAACAAACATAAAGTATACTAAATTTACAGTAATACCAGTAAACATTGCAAGAGCAATCAGTTTCTTAAAAGAAAAATAAATAGCTGGTTTTGTCCGTTGATAAACAGTAAAGGTAGCGAATAGGAGCATTAAAATCATAATCGGCACCGTAATCCAAGGAGATGGATTATCTAACACATACATCAAAATATAACCAACGATAATTAACTGCAGCGTCATTCTTACTGCTGAGACGATAATTAATCGTTTACGAGGAATCTTTTTGATTTTAACAATTAGAAAAACGATTAAGATGAATACATACGCTAAG